>NZ_JBSRVI010000160.1:0-42089 GCF_055134445.1 Arcticibacterium sp. | reverse complement strand
CTACTACGGAGCCATTTTATTTTAAATCCTTCACCGAGTAAACCGTATACCGAACGGGCGGTGAACCCTTTCTATCTCCCGATAGCTATCGGGAGAACTACGGAGCCATTTTATTTTTAATCCTTCACCGAGTAAACCGTAAACCGAACGGGCGGTGAACCCTTTCTATCTCCCGATAGCTATCGGGAGAACTACGGAGCCATCCTTATAATCTGCGTAAAGTTAAATGTTTTTAAAGTCCAAAAATAGCCTTTAATTCATTTGCTTCTGCGGGTTTCATTCTTCCCCCTAAAACCAGTCTTAATTGTCTTCTTCTTAAAGCCGCATCATAAGATTCCTTTTCTTCTTCAGTTTCTGGAATGGCCTCTGCTATTTCTATAGGTCTGCCAGATTGGTCTACGGCCACGAAAGTTAAAAAGGCGGTGTTGGTTTGAATTCTGGTGCCAGCAGGTATGTTTTCAGAGTACACTTTAACCATAACCTCCATAGAAGTATTAAATGCTCTAGTGACTTTCGCCTCTAAAGTAACCACGTCGCCTAAAGGTACTTTGCTTTCAAAAGATACATTATCAATAGAAGCTGTCACTACTATTCGGTTAGAATGCCTCTGAGCAGATATGGCACCTGCGATATCCACCATTCTCATAAGGTTCCCACCCATCAAATTACCTAAAGTATTGGTGTCGTTTGGCATGATCATTTGAGAATTGATAGCAAGGGATTCAGAGACTTTCTTGGGTTTTGGCATACGCTTGTTAATTTTCTGTCGCAAAGCTACCCGTTTTTAAAAGACCTGCTAAAGTTTATGGAGACAAAACGGGATTAATCCTGTGACTTTTTAAATTCTCTTAGTCTTAATAGCAAATAAGGGCAGAGATTAGATATTAATGGTTCGCTAAATCCTCATAAATAGTTGTTTTTGTCTCTTTATCCAATAAAATCAATTTCGTAGGTCATTTAACGAAATATGGTTGTCAACTTTTTTAAAACCCCTTTTAGATGACCGATATAGCCCTTCTTGAGTAATCAAGGGGGCTTTTGACTTTCCCTCAATCCCTTCATTTTATTTTGACCGTTTTGATTGCTTTTTAAAAGTGGTTTATAGTGCTTTGCAGTTCAAAGTACTTTTAATAAATGAATAAACGATCTATTAGTCGTCCTACCAAAAGTCTCCTGATGTTATCGGGACTTTGCTCCATTTTATTTTTAATACGATTCTTTCATACTTCTGAAATGCTGGGTTTTGGACTAATTTGGAATTTATTTTTAGCATGGGTGCCATTGTTTTTTGCCCTTGTGGCTAGAAGATATGTGAGAAATAAAAACCACATTTTGGCACATATATGTATTGGTTTTTGGCTTTTATTTTTTCCAAACGCTCCATATATAATTACGGATTTTGTCCATTTGAGTCACCTTACGGCATCTTTATGGTGGTTTGATTCCTTAGGGATTTTTATAACGGCCATGACTGGTCTCATTCTCGGAATATATTCCTTGAGCATTGTTCATCATCTTTTTGAGAAGTACTGGGGTGTGGCTGTAGCTTGGTTAATGGTATTTGGAAGTATTTTCTTGAGTGGCTTCGGCATCTATTTAGGAAGGTTTTCTAGGTTTAATTCTTGGGATTTATTCACGAACCCTGTTTTTCTTTTACAAAGCTCTATACAAGAGGCTTATAATCCGTTGGCGATCAAACTAACTTTGGTTTTTACCTTGGTTTTGTTTGTCTTATATGTTTCTTTTAGAATTTTAAATGTCAAGACAGATGAATATCATTAAAATGATAAAGAGCTTTGGCTATGCCCAAAAAGGGTTTAGCCATTTAATTCGCAGTGAAAATAATTTTCAGTTTCACTTTCTTGCAGCAGTTTTGGTGGTTGTTTGTGGATTCTGGCTTCAAGTGTCTCGGCTAGAGTGGGTTATTTTGGTTATTCAAATTGGTCTGGTTTTCTCAGCAGAAGCTTTTAATACAGCTCTAGAAATCCTTTGCGATGTGGTTTCGCCAGAATGGCATGAGAAAATTGGCAAAGTAAAAGATATAGCTGCAGCTGGAGTTTTAATCATTGCCGTCTTGGCCATTTTGGTGGCCATTTTGATTTTAGGAAATAGATTGATAACCCTTTATTTTTAACATCATGCAAGAACATTTAAATGACCTTAAGGAAATAAGAAGCCTGATGGAGAAGTCTTCCAAGTTTATTTCTCTCAGCGGACTTTCAGGAGTTTTTGCCGGTGTAGTGGCTCTGCTTTCTGCAGGTATTTTATACTTTAAAAAGGTGAGTTCCACAGGGTCTTATAAACTAAATGGTTTTTACATTGACAGAAACTCGGATTCTGGTTATTTGGAGTTTTTGTTTTTTTTAGCTCTTGTAACGCTGGTTTTGGCCATATCTGGTGGACTGTTTTGGACATGGCGAAAAACGAGTAAGTCTAGTCAAAAGCTATGGAATCCTTTGTCTCGCAAACTTGCCTTAAGTTTGGCTCTTCCGCTATTAGTTGGAGGTATTTTCGCAGTAGCCTTAGTGATGAATGGTTTGGTGAGATTGGTGCCTGGCACTACACTTATTTTTTATGGTCTTGCTCTTATAAATACTTCTCAGCATACCTATAGAGACGTCTATTACCTTGGTTTATTTGAAATTACCTTAGGGCTACTGGCCTTATTTGTTTTTGGTTATTCGTTGCTCTTTTGGGCTATTGGTTTCGGAGTGCTGCATATTGTCTACGGTATTAGTATGTATTATAAATACGATAGGAAGACTTTTTAATATGAATTTAGACAAATTCAATAAAGCTTTTGAGAATAAGGCCAGGCTCGGTATAATGTCGGTGCTGATGGTTAATGACGCCATCAATTTTAATGGTCTCAAAGAAATATTGGAGATGACCGACGGAAACTTGGCAACCCACCTTAAAGCTCTGGAAAAAGTCAAGTTTATTACCGTTACCAAAGAGTTTGTGAATAGAAAACCAAACACCACATATAGTGCTACCAAAAGTGGGAAAACGGCTTTTGAAGAACATTTAGCGGTGCTAGAAGCCTTCATAAAAAGGAATACTTAATTTTTTTTGTACATATACTTTGAAATACAAAGTACTTTTTAATGTGAAAATGAAAAGAAAAACAACCAAAGAATGGGTGGAATATTTCCAAGATAATGCTACCCATAAAAGAATTGATTGGCGAATTGAGGCCAAAGTGACGGGAGAAGAAAGAGACCTAATTATCAAATCGCTTAAAGCTTGGCAATTGGGCGAAACTTCAGATGGGCACAACCTCATTAATGCCACGAAAATATATGCGGATAGGATTCAAGATTATGATTACCTCTATGCCATCAAGCTCTTTATTAAAGAAGAACAGAAGCATGGTAATAATTTAGGAAGATATCTAGATCTGATTGGCGAAAGCCGCATAACTTTCAACTGGGGTGATCATTTTTTCAGAAAAGTGAGAGGGTTCAATACCAATTTGGAAATCTGGACGATTACCGTGCTCATTGTAGAAACAAATGCCCAGCTATATTATGAGGCAGTTCGTAAGTCTATTCACTGTCCGCTTTTAAAAACTATTTGTAAGGATATTTTAATTGATGAGGCAGCTCATATCAAGTTTCAAACAGAATGTTTAGCCACCTATCTAGACCAAAATGCGGTTTGGAAGAAATGGACTAGAAAGCTTATCTATCATATCTTCTTTTATGCTATTAGTATGGCTGTTTGGATTGGTCATCATAAAGTTTTTGGTAAAGCTGGCTATACTTTTAAGACTTACCTAGGTAAGGCCAAATACAAGTTTAATGAAATTACTCATGCTCTTTTCAATGCTCCTGTGTCACAAATAAGTCACCTGGCTAAGCCTATCCTCGCTACCTCAAACATATAAATTTAAAATGATCATATTTCGCTTAAACTATTTCCTGCTCTTTATCACCATTTTTTTGATAGAGGTGTTTATTGCACTTTATGTCCATGACAGTTTTATTCGACCATTTTTCGGAGATTTTTTGGCGTCCATTTTAGTTTATTTGGGTCTGAAGAGCATACTAAAAATGTCTGTTAAATTTGCCACGGTTTTCAGTTTGTTATTGTCCTATTTGGTAGAAGTACTTCAATATTTCAATTTCTTGGAATGGGCCGGTTTACATAGTCATAAGTTTTTCAGAATTGTCTTAGGAACATCTTTCTCTTGGGAAGATATCTTGGCTTATTCTTTAGGAATTGTTCTCGTGTTGCTCATAGAAAACTATTCAAACCTAAATCCGTCAAAATGAATTTCGTAGCTAAAGATTCTATAGTAAGAGAGATTTGGGGAAGTTCAGATACGCTCCTTTTTGTTTTTGCTGGTGCGGCGGCTGAGTTTTCTCTCAATAAATCTGTTGATTGGCTCTATTTTACTGGAAAACTCCCGAAAGACCCCATTGGAAGATTATTTTCAACGGTCAGTTATGCCCAAGATATTCTTTTCTCAGACGAAGAAAATGCTCTGAAAACCATCGATAAGATGGTTGAAATTCACGGGCACGTGGAAAATGCTAGAGGTATGAAAATTCCTGACTGGGCTTTTAGAGATGTTTTGTACATGCTTATTTATTATTCTATTGCAGCTTTTGAGCTACTGCATCGAGCATTAAGCCTTCAAGAGAAACAAGAGGTTTTTGACGTTTTCTATAGACTTGGCCAAAGGATGAAATTAAAGACTTTGCCCAAAACATATTCCGATTGGCTCATAAGCAGAAAAGAGCATCTTGAAGGAAACTTGGTCGAAAGTGATTTGAGTATAGACCTATACGGTCAATATAGAAGGAGTTTAGGCCTAGTGAGGTATACTTTACTTTTAGAGACGCAAAAGGCCCTTGTTCCAGATATAATTTATAGGATGCTAGGCTTTAAAGTCATAAAGATGATTCATCCAGCACTTATTTTTTATAAAATTTTCAGATACTTTAGATGGGAAAGATATCTCAAATTAATTCTTCTGCCTTCCGCATATAAAGAGCGGATTCTAGCATTGGACCATATTGAGAACGTTCGAGATGATGATAAATAAGTCACTGTCACGTCAATAGGTTTTTAAAAAGAAAATTTTGTCTATTATTTAAATCAATTAAAACAGATTCAAATAATAGAATTTCAAAACTAATTACCATCTATTTTATACCTTTACCCGCAGAATCAAAAAACTACTTTACCCATGACCGATAGGTACATGCAAAGAGGCGTTTCGGCTTCAAAAGAAGACGTACACAAAGCCATTGAGAAATTAGACAAAGGCTTATTTCCAAAAGCATTTTGTAAAATATCGCCTGATACTTTAGGGGGCGACCCTGAATATTGCAATATCATGCATGCGGATGGGGCCGGAACCAAGACTTCTTTGGCTTATCTGTATTGGAAAGAAACCGGTGATTTGAGTGTATGGAAGGGTATTGCACAGGATAGTATCATCATGAATACAGATGATTTACTATGTATTGGAGCTACCGGACCTATCCTGATGTCGTCTTCCATTGACAGAAATAAAGGCAAAATCCCAGGTGAAGTTATCTCTGAACTCATTAATGGTGGCGAGGAAGTATTAGAAATGCTACGTGATAATGGCGTGGAAATATACAGCACAGGTGGAGAAACAGCGGATGTAGGAGATTTGGTGAGAACCATTACGGTGAACACCACAGTAATTGGAAGAATGAAACGTTCTGATGTTATTTCTAACGATAATATCAAAGCTGGAGATGTGATAGTGGGCTTAGCTTCTAATGGTCAGGCTACTTACGAAACCGAATATAACGGCGGTATGGGAAGCAATGGGCTTACTTCTGCTAGGCATGATGTTTTAGAGAATATTTATGCAGAGAGGTATAAAGAAAGTTTTGACCCTAGTATCCATAGTTCTTTAGTTTACTCAGGAAGTAAACAACTTACAGATAAAATTACGGTAGAAACTGGAGAGCAAATCTCTGTGGGGAAACTGATTCTTTCACCTACCAGAACGTATGCTCCAGTGGCTAAAAAGTTGTTGGAAGAATTGAAAGGTAAAATTAACGGAATGGTACATTGCTCTGGTGGAGCACAGACCAAAATCCTTCATTTTATAGATAATCTTCATATCATCAAAGACAATATGCTTCCTGTTCCACCACTTTTTGAATTGATTCAAAAAGAAAGTGCTACCAGCTGGCAAGAGATGTATAAGGTGTTCAATATGGGTCACCGCTTGGAAGTTTACTTGCCTAAAGAACATGCTCAGAAGGTGATAGATATTTCAAAATCTTTCAATATTCACGCACAGATAGTGGGTAGAGTAGAGGCGTCGGAAACGAAGAAATTGACCATTTCAAGTCAGTTTGGCGAATTTGAATATGCTTAGTTCAGTGGAGTTCTTGCTGTTTTGTAATAGCCTTTAAAGTTTAAAGTATTTATTTGAGGTATCCTGCTTCTGTTAAGTATTAAGGCATGACTCATTTATCTTAATGACTCTTTTTTAGCGATGTTATTTGTTGGTTTGCTTTTCCGAACCGGTAATGTTTTTATAAAGGAGAAGGCATTTAAATGATATATCTGTATGAGTAAGAAGGTGTTCATGGGTTTTCAAATATGCATTCATGTTTTAATTACTTAACACAAATCGTTATTTGCATTGAACACTTTTCAGGAAAGTACTCATAGTCTTTTATCCGTTTACTACTTATGTGTAGTGTCCTATGTTTCCTAATATTTATTTAATTGTAAATAAGATTTACTGATTAAATATAACTTTCTGAGATGCATTCGAAGACATGTTTTTCAAAATGTAGGTACCTTGAGAGGGTTTTGGGATATAAATTTCATAATTAAATGGGTCAGCTACGAACATTTTAAACTTGACAGCCTTCCCATTTAAATCAAAAAGTTTTAACACTGGGGTTTTGTCTCTTTCAGAACGTACTAAGCGTATATTAAAAGTATTGCCATTTACAGGATTTGGATATACTTCAAGACCTGAGCCATCATCCGAACCTGGTATTGCAATCCAATAGCTACAATCACTAAACTCGGAGGCATGAAATTTTTCATTCTCGATAGACCGTATATTCAAAGTTACGGCATTATTAATGAACTCGTTAATAATTAGAGTTCCGTCTTTATAGGTGGCATCACCACCCTCAATGCTTGCTTCTAGTTGATTATGATAAGGGTTATGAACTTCAATTTGTTTGTTCAAAGGAAGGTCACTCGGTAAATTCCAAAAAATCGGATGGTCACAGTTTCTAATATAAAAATTGGAGCTTGACTTATTAACAGTAATTGTTACTTCTTGGGAGGGGCTACGGTTTTCCGTAGTGTTTCCTATTACTTTAATACTTCCGGCAGTGTTAAAAAATTCCGTGTCGTTTGAAATATAACCAGGCCCTTCAATCTTGAAATTTGGAGGTGTTGAACTATTTGTTTCATATTCCAGGACATGAAATTTTGATAAATATTCATAACGCTTCACAGGTTGGAATAAGTCTAGGTAGATTAAGCCATCCTTTAGTTTACGGACGCCAGATTTATCCAAGGCATAGAAATTTGTGTCTATTTGAATAAAGTCATATGTATCATGTCTTATTTGTACCTGATTATCCGTGGATTTCCAAGGTTGACCGAAAAATGAAAGTCCATTATCCATTTGTTTTATACTTCTGAATTTAATACCAGTATGTAACTTTGTTGTTTCTGCTTTACCAATTTCAAAACAGTTGAAATAAGAACCACCCTCGCCATAATTTGAAACTTCAAGTATGAAGTTTTCTGAAGTATTTTTAGGCATAACTTTAAAAAGAAGAGGGCCATAAGGAGGTAGTTCAAGCTTAAGAAATAGTTCTCTTGTAGAAATAGGGTTCAGGGCATAATCTAAAAATAGGGCTTTTGTACTTTTAAACTGCTCTCCAGTTACCACCAAACAAATTGTTTTTTTGGTGAAAGCAATCGAAACTCTCTCAGTGTTAGCGTCTAAACGGAATTCATTTTTCAATGCTCCATTAAATAGATGCTTACTAAGAATAGCATTGTTTAAAGTGTCATGATAGTAAAGCTCTGTGGTGTATGGATTTATGCCGAGTATTGGTAAAGAATCGAGCTTAGGATTGTAGGAAAGAAAAGTGAGTGATTTTACATTGAAAGGCGTTAAATAGTGCCCACTTTTAAAAATCAAATTGTCGTTTATTAGACCTAGGTAATTGACATGATCTTGATTTTCATTTATTAAGAAATCGTGGAAATACAGTTCTTCTTTATCTATTGTATAAATACCAAAAGCCTGAAATTGACCAAGACTAAATCCAATGGCAGTGGGTGAATTCTTGAATGTTTTGTCAAGATTATTATACCCAACGAAAAAAGAAGAATCGTTGAGTTTATAAATACGCTCTGAAAAATAACCTTGTTTATTAGGAATAAGATAACTGCTATCCACTCCAAAAGACTGACTATAAGCGGAATTTTGGCTACCAATAATTAGAATAAATAATATACTAAGAAATACTTTCATCCTGCTGCTTCCTGAAAAACCAAATAAGCCCACCCGTCAATACTAAAGAAGCAATGACCACAGGCATTGGGAATGTTTCTAGTTCTTCTAAATCGGTGCTGATAGCTCCTGTGTGAGAAAGGTAAAACATAACTACGGCAAAACCATTATTGAAAATATGAGCGACTATGGGCACCCAAATATTTCCTGTCCAGAAATAGAAATAGCCCAATAAAGCACCTAACATAAGCCTTGGTAAAAATCCATAAAACTTCATGTGAATGGCGGAAAAGATAATGGCCGCGACCCAAATAGCAGCATGAGGATTATTCAAACCTTTATAAAGTTTTCGCTGAATAAGACCTTTAAAAATAAGTTCTTCACCCACACCGGCCACTATCGCAATTACGATTAAACCCACCAGCATTTTGATTAAGCTGTCGAAGGTGGTTAAAAAGGAGGTGATTTGGCCCAATGAGCTTTCCTTATTTCTAAAGAAAGCCTCTAGTCCTGCTAAACTTACGGGAAACCTCATTCCTTCGTTTAGTTCCTTTAGCCAGCCATTAAGTGGTAGAAAAGCTAATTGAGTAAGAATTATTAAAGTAAAAACCACAGGTTTAGGAAGAGCCTTGAAGTTTAACTCTGACAACTCCTTTTTCTCTATCACTCTCCAATAGAACACTCCAGCAGCAATTAATGTGATAACCGCTGCCACACCTTGGCCAAGCATCAAAGCCCACCATCCAGATTCGGACGCCATAAGAGCTCCGTTGATATTGCTCAAATTTTCAAAGCCAATTCCGCCTACGAAAATCATCACAAAGGTCGCCGTAATATTACCAATTACCATTGCCAAAAGCAGTATACCAACGATAATAAGTATGCTTGATAGAGCTGGTTTGTCTGATCTTAATTTGATTAGAATGGAATTGAAATCCATGTTTTGAGCTTATTTTGAAGTGAATTTGTAACCTCAACAAAAGTAGTAGACTTATTTCATCTAACTTTATTGGGTATAAGGTACGAGCTATCTAATCCAAAAACCTGACAATAGGTTTGGTTTTGGCTACCAATAATTAGAATAAATAATATACTAAGAAATACTTTCATCCTGCTGCTTCCTAAAAAACCAAATAAGCCCGCCAGTCAATGCTAAAGAAGCGATCACTGCAGGAATTGGGAAAGTTTCTAATTCTTCTAAATCGGTGCTGATGACGCCTGTGTGCGAAAGGTAAAACATCACCACCGCAAAACCATTATTGAAAATATGAGCGACTATGGGTACCCAAATGTTTCCTGTCCAGAAATAGAAGTAACCAAATAGGGCACCAAGCATTAATCGTGGTAAAAAGCCATAAAACTGCATGTGAATAGCAGAAAAAATAAATGCCGCCACCCAAATAGCTAAATGCGGATTATTTAACCCTTTATATAGTTTACGCTGAATTAATCCTCTAAAAATAAGTTCTTCACCCACGCCGGCTACCACCGCAATGACAATAAGACCTACCAACATTTTAATGAAGCTGTCGAAAGTGGTCAGGTACTTTGTGACTTCTGCTAAAGAGTCCTCCATGTTTTTAAAGAATGCTTCCAATCCTGCCAAACTCTCAGGAAATTTCATGCCTTCATTGACTTCCTGTAGCCATCCATTAAAAGGTAAAAAGCATAGCTGAATTAAAATGACCAAAACGAAGATTCCGGGTTTTGGCAAACTTTGGAAACTGAGTTCAGAAAGTGGTTTTTTCTCTACCACTCTCCAGTAAAATACACCTGCAGCCACAAAGGTTATCAATGCCGCAACACCTTGCCCAAGCATAAGAGCCCACCATCCAGAATCAGAGGACATGAGTGCTCCGTTAATATTACTCAAATCATCCATGCCAATCCCACCTACCACAATCATCACAACGGCTGCGGCAATATTGCCAACAACCATAGCTAAAAGCACTACTCCAATGATGATTAGAATGCTAGAAAGAGCTGGTTTGTCGGACTTTAATTTCTCAAGGATGGAATTGTATCGCATGTTTTCAGGTTATTTTGGTGTAAATTTGCGGCTTAATACACAAAATACCTAAACTGTTTGGTCAAAATAGGCAACATAGAACTCGGTGAATTTCCATTGCTACTGGCTCCCATGGAAGATGTAAGCGACCCACCTTTCAGACAAGTCTGTAAGGAAAATGGGGCGGATATGATGTACACGGAGTTTATTTCTTCAGAAGGTCTTATTAGAGACGCTTACAAAAGCCGTCAAAAGCTAGATATTTTTCCCTATGAAAGACCGATTGGTGTTCAGCTTTTTGGCTCTGATGTGGAGACCATGGCAGAGTGTACCAGAATTGCTGCGGCGGTAAATCCAGATTTAATTGATATCAATTACGGTTGCCCTGTTAAAAAGGTAGCATGTAAAGGAGCGGGTGCGGCATTGCTGCAAGACATCCCGATGATGGTCAAAATGACAGAAGCCGTAGTGAACGCTACGGACTTGCCCGTAACGGTCAAAACGAGATTAGGCTGGAATGATGAAACAAAGAACATTGAAGAGGTTGCAGAAAGACTTCAAGATGTAGGAATTAAGGCTTTGACCATTCATGGGCGTACAAGAGCTCAAATGTATAAAGGTGAAGCCGATTGGCGATTGATTGCCAAAATCAAGGAGAACCCAAGAATTAACATTCCTATTTTCGGAAACGGAGACATTGATTCGCCAGAAAAAGCTTTAGAGTATAAAAATAGATACGGTATTGATGGTATCATGATTGGCCGTGCGGCCATAGGGTATCCATGGATATTTAATGAGATAAAACATTACTTCGCTACGGGTGAAAATCTACCTGCACCGAGCATGAAGCAAAGAGTAGATGCCTGTAGACAGCATTTGAAGTTCTCTATAGAATGGAAAAATGAACGTTTGGGTATCTTAGAAATGAGACGTCATTATTCTAATTATTTCAAAGGCTTACCTCATTTTAAAGAACACCGAATGAAGCTAGTTCAAAGTCTAGAGCCAGAAGAATTGTTTTCAATCTTGGATGACGTTTTAGTAGAATTTGACGGTTATTTCTTGGAAACCAAAGCTAAAAAAGTTGACTACGCTGGGGTAGACTGATTGATTAAAAGTATTTATATGAGATTAGTGTTAGTATTTCTTATCATTCTATTTGCTTACAATTCAAATGCTCAATATACAGGTAACTTTAGCTACTCTTCAGCTGAGTTTACTTATAAATATATTGACTTTATAGATAGTACTGAGACCATAATTAGACCTTGGTATCATTATGTGGTGACAGAGAAAAATGGAAGCTATATTTTGCGACAGTTTGAACCTGAAACTCTTAAGTTGTTGTCAAAAGTTACTTTTCTTGATGTAGGTTTGAGAGTGAAAAATGGAGCATCAATTGAACTTTTCCCTAATACTATTCATATTGGGAACTTTCAGGATAATAAGAAAGTAGGTCTTTGGAGAACACTGAATAAGAAAGGAAGTACAATCGGTAAGCAGTTTTTTGGAAAAAACGGAATGGATGGGAATTATTCTCTGTGGTACGATGATGGAGTCCTGAAAAAGAAGACTAAATACTTAGGAGGTAAGAAAAATGGAAAGGCTACAGAGTTTTATTCAAATGGTCGGCTTAAAGTTGAATCTAATTATCTCAATGATGAGCTTGATGGAGAGTATCTTGAATATGATTCTACTGGAAGATTGGAAACTCAGGCGGTTTATAAAAACGACGAGGTGGTGAAGTATTTAGTTGGCAAAGAGCTTGAGCAGATTGACGCTTTACCTAATTTTGAAGGTTGTAAAAGTAAATCTGAAGAGCGTTTTAGAAAATGCCAAATGGATAAGATGTACAAACACCTTACTGATTTGATAATTTATCCTCCAGATGCAGAATATTATGAAATGCAAGGTAGGGTTTTTGTGAAGTTTAAAGTCGATAAAGAAGGTGGTGTTAGTGATATAGAGATTATTAAAGGACTTTCACAAGGTATGAATAATGAAGCTATTAGGATTGTAGAAAGTATGCCTAAATGGATTCCTGGAAGGCATAATGACAAAATAGTCCCCGTATATTATACACTGCCAATTGTTTACTCTCTTAATTGATTTTTCCTTTGGATATAATATTTATGTCATATTAACCAAAGCCAAGAAAGTGGATTATGCAGGTGTGGACTAATCTAAAATGTTTTTTCTTACGTAGCTTCTTTGTGAATAAACTATTCCTTACATTTTTCGTTTTTTTCTCCTTACATGGCTTCTCCCAAACCAGAGAGTATGCTGTAAAAGTAGTAGGCATTAGGGTGGGGACTATATATGCCACTCAAAAAAAGGTGGCAGACCAATTTACCTATGAACTTTCCAGTAAAGTGGATGTCAACTTCCTCGTGTATAAATTAAAAGTGGATTATCACGTTCTTTCGGTTTTGTTAGACGGGGAACTACAGAGCTCTGTGGTAAAAGTGGCGTCTAATAAAGGCAATTTTTTAACAGATACTCAAAAGGCCAACGAGGGTTATCATGTGAAATCTATTCAGCACGAGAAAAAGGTCAATAAGAAAATAGCCAAAGAAATTTCAAGCACTTTTGCAAGTATATATTTTAATGAACCCAAAAATGGAGATAGAGTTTATGCAGAATATTATGCCGACTTTATAAATATCACCAGACCCTCCAAGGATTACTATCAAGGCGTACTACAAGATAATATCGACCAGTATTATTACGAAAACGGTGAGTTGATGAAGATTGTGAAGAAGAACAAGATCACGGATATGGTGATTGAATATCAAAGTCCTTCAAATAAAATTACGAAGTAAAGGCTTCTAAATATGTCGCTTGGGATTATCTTAGCATTTGATGAAACCCAACAATTATATGCGATTCCTTCTAATTACGTGTTTATTTATTTCTACCCAATTATTTGCTCAGTTACCAAAACTTAAAGTTTCTGAAAATCATCGTTTTCTTCAAACGGAAGAGGGTAAGCCATTTTTCTGGACAGGAGATACGGCTTGGGAGTTACTACATAAGCTTAATTATGAGGAGGTAGATTATTACTTCAAAACAAGGGCTGAACAAGGATTTAATATTGTTCAAACCGTATTTCTGGCTGAATTAGACGGCATTGACTCACCGAATGCCTTGGGGCAAAAGCCTTTGAACTCCATAAACCCCATTAAACTTAATGTTTCTTATATCAATCATGTAAGAACGGTTTTAGATAAGGCGGCAGAAAATGGTTTGTATGTGGCTCTTTTGCCTACTTGGGGAGATAAACTGTTTAAAGACAATTGGGGAAAAGGCCCAGAAATTTTCAATAAAGAAAACGCATTTGAGTACGGAAAACTTTTAGGCCTTCATTTGAGAGATAAAACAAATATCGTTTGGGTATTAGGCGGTGATAGAACGCCAAGAGCAAACACAAAAGATGTAGAAGTTTGGAGAGCCATGGCAAATGGTATAAAAGAGGGTTTGGGGATTTTTGTAGATGGTATTTTTACATTTCACCCTCAACCGGCAGAACCGGGAGGCTCTTCAAATTGGTTTCATAATGATGATTGGTTGAGTTTTAATATGCATCAAACCGGACACTGTCCAAATGAACTTACGTATAAGAAAATAAGCCATGATTATAACTTAGAACCTATAAAGCCAACCATAGATGCTGAGCCGCTTTACGAAGACCATCCAAATTGTTTCAATGCTAAAAAGTTGGGATATAGTCTTCCACAGGATATTAGGAAAATGATGTATTGGAATGTTTTTGCTGGAGCATTCGGGCAAACTTATGGTTGTCACGACGTTTGGCAAATGTATGACGAAAGTAAAGGATTAGGCGTTAATGGTCCACTCAGACCTTGGAAACAAGCTTTAGATTTGCCCATGGCTAATCAAATGAAACATCTAAAGAATTTGATGTTATCGAGACCCTTTTTTGATAGAATCCCAGATCAAAATTTAATTGAAGGAGAGCAATCAGATGATGAGAATTATGCCATTGGAACCAGAGATGAGTCGGGGACTTATGCCTTTATTTATTCCCCTACAGGAAAAACGGTAAATATCAATACCAAGAATTTAAGAGGACAAAACTTGAGAATCTGGTGGTACGATGTAAGAACTGGAGCTTCTTTTATGCTCGGGAATACCGTTAATTATGGTTCTTTCTCTGCGGTACCGCCATCTGCAGGAAAAGGGAATGATTGGGTGATGGTCATAGACGACGCATCAAAAGGATATGGTAAACCTGGAATTTCGGCTTATTAAATTTTCTTGAATCTGAAATCGCATTTGCTGGCACCTGTGGCTATGGTGCCAGTTCTCACCAGTTCCAAACCCGCAAGGCTAGAAGTTAGTTTGTCTACTTCGCAAAGTATGGAGGCGTATTGGTAGGCTTGATGGTTTTGGAATAATTTACAAATGCCACACTCTAAAATATCAATACCATATCCGAAGCCCAAGGTTTCGTTTTTGTCTGTAGTTATGTTCGCCACAAAACCATTTTTATCGGCAGCTACACTTACTTTCCTTTTCATTCTTTCAAGAATAAGCCTAGAAAGGGGAAGCTCAATAAGTTTAGGTTGAATAATTTTTATCCACTTATGAATCCTGTTTTTAGGTTTCACATAAGCTTTGGCTATCTGCAAGCACAATTCTCTGATTCGCTCAAAAGACTCTCCTCTCTTTTCTAAGACCTTTATGGTGGCCAAGAAGTAACCCGAAAAAAGCAGTCTTTTATCCATTGGATTTGTGGCTTTTAGAGCAAACTTGGTGTCGGTTGCTATGAGGCTATTGCTCTTTTCTATTTTCTCTATAATTTCTTTAAACTCATCAGGGTAAGCCTCTTCCAGTACTTTCTTGAAGTATCTTCTGTAGTTGTTGGTCAGGTAGATAATGGCGATTGTGGCTGCGATGGTATCTGCAACTGGAAAGAGCAATAGAAACCAATAAGACCAAAACCCCGAATAATATAATAAGGCAGTAATCGTCCATTTTGAGGCCATAAAAAGCAATCCATATTGGACTGTTTTTTTTACCTTGGTTTTCATTCTATTCGTCATAAAAGGCTCTTAGGGTGGGTAAAGGTAGTATTAAGTTTTTAGAAATGCCTTTTAGTACTAAAATGGTATAAGCTTAATTAGTTATAGTGTTTTTAAAGTTCTTATTTTTGGTAATATTCAATACCCATATTCATGAAAAAAACACTCCTATTATTAATATTCATTTCTTCATTTGCCTTTGGGCAAACCGCCTCTATCCAGCACAGTGAACCACTTATGGTTGCAAAACCGGAGTCGGTAGGTTTATCTTCTGAGCGGTTGAACCGGATAGATGCCATGATCAATAGAGCCATTTCAGAAAATCTTATTCCAGGAGCGGTAGCCATCATTGCCAAGG
Organism: Arcticibacterium sp.; assembly: GCF_055134445.1. Taxonomy (NCBI): domain Bacteria; kingdom Pseudomonadati; phylum Bacteroidota; class Cytophagia; order Cytophagales; family Leadbetterellaceae; genus Arcticibacterium; species Arcticibacterium sp. Next base: position 26,184 of record NZ_JBSRVI010000160.1, on the reverse strand, counting down.
ACGGAAAAATAGTTTATCACAAGTCCTTTGGACAGTCGGACGTAAAAGAGAAAAAGAGTTTTGAAAACAACAGTATTTTCAGGATTGCCTCTCAGTCCAAAGCCATCACCACCACTGCCATGATGATGCTTTGGGAGCAAGGTTACTTTTTCTTAGACGATCCCGTTTCCAAGTTTATTCCAGCGTTTAAAAACCCAACACTTATCGACAGGTTCAGTATGGCAGATAGCTCTTATACGACCAAGCCTGCAGGGAAAGAAATGACTATAAGACAGCTGATAAATCATACTTCTGGTTTAGGATATGGCATAATAGATGGCGATGAGCAATTCAAAGCCATTTATAAAAAGGCAGGTGTCACAGATTTGTTTACCACAGAGGCAGTGACTATTGAAGAAAGTGTTCGGAAATTAGCCAAACTACCCTTGCATCACATGCCCGGAGAAAAGTATGTATACTCCGAAGGAATAGATGTTTTGGGTTATTTGATTGAAATTATTTCGGGTGAAAAGTTAGACCAATATTTCACAAACCATATTTTTAAACCTTTAAAAATGAACGATACCTACTTCTATTTGCCTACCAATAAGGCAAGCAGGCTAGTGGAGGTTCAAACTAAGAAGGCCGAAAAATGGGTGCCTTTTACCGATACATTTTATGATGTAAATTATCCTAAGACGGGAGCCAAAACCTTCTTTTCTGGAGGTGCAGGTCTTTCTAGTACCGCTTTAGATTATACCACATTTTTACAGATGTATCTTAACGGAGGTGAACTAAATGGTATGCGTTTACTTTCGAGGAAAACCGTAGAATTTATGCTTCAAAATCAGGTCGGAGACTTGTTTGGTAGCGATGCTGGTTTTGGTTTAGGTTTTTCAATTCTAAACGAAAAAGGAGCAACGGATGGTGGCAAAGGTAGCGAAGGCACTTTTCGTTGGGGAGGCTACTTTAACACACAGTATTTTGCCGACCCTAAAGAAAAGATCATCGGTATTATCATGAAGCAGACGCAGCGTGTAGGAGGAGATTATACGGGGGATATGTTCAGGCAAATGGTTTTTCAGGCCATAGATAATTAGGGGCTTACCCCAAGGGTCGGGCTATCCGCTATATCTTTTTTTTCTTAACACTAATCCAGCCGCACCAAAAAAGGATGCCGCTGCTATCCCTAAGCCAAAACGCTGTATGATAGCTATAGCTAGACATTTACATTCATTAAGCAACCAATGTGTGGATAACGACATCCATGAGCAATGAAAGAAAAATCACGTCGACACGACATTGACAGGATAAGGGTTATCGTCTTCGATATCCTCATCTTTTATCACGTAGGAATGCTCTTTGTAGCGTGGGATTTCCATTTGAAAAATAATGTCATTGTAGACTGGATTAAATGGCCAATGATTTTTGTGAATCAATGGCGTTTGCCTATACTCTTTGTAGTTTCTGGAATTGGGACGAGCTATGCGTTGGCACAAAGAAGTGTGGGTCAGTTTACCCTAGAAAGGTTTAAGCGGCTTTTTATTCCTTTGGTCATGGGGATATTGTTCATTGTCCCACCTCAGGTCTATCTGGAGCGTATTTATAATGGAACAGACTATAAAAATTTCTTCGATTTTTACCCTTCTGTTTTTAATACTGGGGCATATCCTGATGGGAATTTCAGTTGGCATCACTTATGGTTTTTGCCTTATTTATTTTTAATGTCTTTGGCGGCTTTGCCGCTGTTTCTTTGGATGAGAAAAGAGGGAAACAGAATGGTTTTGTTTCTGAAAAGTGTCATTGGTAAGAGAAACGGACTGATATACTTGTTCGCTATTCCTTTAATATTGGTCGACCTTTTTTTAGAAGGAGATTACCCCATTACACACGCTTTGGTAGGAGATTGGTATGCTTTAACATGGTTTTTTACGCTATTCATATTCGGTTTTCTGCTGGTAAGATTGGATGAAGTTTTTTGGAAAACTTTGGAGAAACTTCGTTTTGTTTCCCTAGTGATAGGCATGATGGCCTTACCATGCCTAGTTTGGCTTTGGTATAACCTCGACCCTAGTTTTTGGATACCTATTGCCCGTCAGATAAACTGTTGGGCTTGGATATTGACCATTTTTGGTTTTGCTTCTAGGTATCTTAATAAACCTAGCAAAACCTTGACTTATAGAAACAGGGCTGTGTATCCTTTTTATATTTTACACCAAACTATCCTTATGTTGATAGCCTTTTATTTGGTAGACCTCGATGTGCATTATGGTTTCAAAATGGTCGCCTTAGTGTTAGGCACGTTTGGGTTTACTTGGCTTATTTATGAATTTGTAATTAGAAGGCTAAAGTTTCTTCATCCTTTATTTGGACTAAAATAAGCTCAATAAGTTTTAGCGTATGGTAAAACCGGAGAAAATACTAACACTACACCCAGAAGGGAAGAACGGAGTGAATATTGATTTAGAAAAGTATAATACCCTCAAAGATTATATTGTGTCTGCCCTTATAGACCATGGCGATATAGGCTTCTCGGAACTATTTGAGAAAGCTATAAAGGACATACAGCCAAGTTTTGATGGGAAGGTAGGGTGGTATTTTGTCTCCGTAAAACTGGATTTGGAGGCGAGAGGTATTGTAGAGAGAATTCCTAAAAAGAGTCCACAAGTAATACGCTTAAAAAAATAAAGGCATCTCCCATAAAGGAGATGCCCTATTCTTATTTACGAACAATACTTATTAGTAACCAGGGTTTTGAGGGAAAGAGGCATTACCACCATCCACAAGGTCAATTTGCTCTTGAGGAATTGGTCTGTAATTGTGCTTTTCTTGAATGTTTACAGAACCATTAGGGTTATAAGCTTTCACTCTCTCTACTAATTTGCCCCAACGCTTAAGGTCAGTCCATCTATGTCCTTCACCTAAAAGCTCTCTTGCTCTTTCGTCCATTATGAAGGCCATGTTCGCTTGGTCTACCGTAATTTCCATAGCACTCTCATGACCAGCTACAGCAGCTCTTCTTCTTACAGGGTTGATGTAGTTTACGGCCTCCCCATTTTTACCTTGCTGAATCAAGCATTCGGCTACATTTAAGTAAATGTCTCCTAAACGCGTTACCATAAAGTCTCTACCTCCTTGTACTTCATTTGTACTCGCTCTTAATGGGTCTAAGAATTTAGACAAAACACCAAACTGTTTTTCTTGATACACGCTAGGGTTATATACTTGATAAGGGCGTTTGGCTCTTTCAGCTTTAGACATTTCGTAACCAGGCATAAAGATAGCAGTATCGCCAATGGCTACGGTAAATTCTGATTTAGAATCATCTAAAGAAGTTGTGAAAGTTCCTGCACGTGTAGCATAAAATACTTTCTTGAAGCTCTTGTCATAACGAGCGTCATCAGTTCTATTAGCGAAAGCGATGTTGTATGTATAGCTTGTTGGTCTTAAACGTTTCCAAGGACGACCTACTTCTACCACACGACTCAAGCCTGGCTGTGTGTCATATTCCATAAGGTAATATAAGTGCCATCTGTTTCCGTAACCACCAGCTGTTAACAAGTCATAGCTAAACTGAATAGAAAATACCGATTCAGAGTGCTCGTCATTGCCCAGTTCAAATAACTCAGCATAGTCAGTTACTAACTTTCTTCCATAGTTATTGATGACATTTTTACCATACTGCTCTGCTTTAGCGTAGTCAGCAGCTCCACCACCAAAAGTACGCGTTGCTCGAGCCATATGTACTTTTACCAGCATCGCTTCTACTGCCATTTGCGTATATCTTCCCCATTCGCTATTTGTAGCAGGAAGGTCAGGCAAAGCAGCAGCGTAATCTGCTAATATTTGCGTATAAACAGCCTCTTCAGAAGAACGAGTGATCTCAGTAATAGGACCAGAAGATTCCGTTAATCTTAAGTCTAAGCCACCATAGTGCTGAACCAATACAAAGTAAAAATGTGCTCTAAGAGCTTTCGCTTCTGCTATTCTAGTTTTCAAAGTAGCGGCATTGATTCCTTCAATGTTTGGCCCACGCTCAATCACCGCATTACAGGTGTTGATACCTTTGTAATACTCACGCCAAAGCGTTCTTACCCAGTTATCTCTACCGTCTAAATCAGACTCATATCTGTCCCATCTTTTATAGCTACCATCTGCACCATGAGTGTATGTGTCGGTTCCCATTTGCATCATAGTCATGCCCATCTCTTGACCATAATATGCTCTTAAGTAAGAGTATGATGCTTTAACGGCATCTTCAAAACCAACAGGTGAGTTCATATAGTCGTTACCTATGTTTGAAATTACATTTTCAGTAAGGATGTCTTCACATGATTGTCCTGTGAATAGCGTAACTAAAAGCAACGCTACCATTCTTAAACTCTTCATCTTTCTGAATAGTGTTTGTTTTATATTTTTCATTGTTGCTTATTTTTAAAATTTAACATTTAAACCGAAGGTTGCAGACCAAGTAGCAGGAGTTGTACTGCCATCTAAACGTGCGTCGATATCAGTTTCTGGGTCAGAACCTTTATACTTCGAAATAAATGAAGAGAAAATAAACGGCTGCTGAATACTTGTGTAAAGTCTTAAAGACTGCATACCTAGTTTTTGGGCGGCAGCTTCAGCAAAATTATATCCTAAATTGATGTTTCTGATTTTCACAAAAGAGCCATCAAAGATATTTAAAGAAGAGTTCCACTTCGGAAATTCTTGATTTTGATTTGGCTTAGGGAAAGTGTTTACTGGGTTAGTAGGAGTCCAGTAGTCTACATCAATATTATTATATCTTCCAAATAACGTATTGTTGCTGGTATGAAAATTACTTCTAATAGTTTGTCCTAAACGAGCATAGACAAAGGCTGAAAAGTCCCAGTTTTTGTACTTAACTCTGTTGGTAATACCACCCGAGAATTTAGGAACACCAGAACCTTGAATAACTCGGTCGTCTGCATTAATAGCACCATCGTCATTTTGGTCTACAATTCTCACTTCACCAGGAACACCACCATAACTAGCTGCTAAATCAGCTTCATCGGTTTGCCAAATTCCTTGCTGCTCATAGTCAAAAATCACAGAAAGGGGTTGTCCAATAAACCAGCCATTTCCGATGTCATCTACTTTTCCTTGAGCCAATTCTACGATCTGTTCTTTATTGGTAAAGAATGTGAAATCGGTACTCCATTTGAAACCATTAGTTTTAGAAACGTTCACCGTACTGATGGTACCTTCAAATCCAGAATTTCTTGTTTTACCTACGTTAGTAGTAACTAAAGAGAAACCAGTTGATGTTGGTAAGTTTCTAGATAAAAGTAGATCTGAAGTATTTGTATTGTAGAATTCTAACGAACCATATATTCTACCACTGTACAAACTAAAGTCTAAACCTATGTTTGCTGTCGTAGATGTTTCCCATTTTAAATCAGGGTTTCCGATAGTACCTGGAGCATATCCAAAAGCAGCACTGTTTCCGAAGTTATAGGCAGTCTGGGTTAATAAACCCTGCGTTTGGTAAGGGTCAATACCTTGGTTACCGATAGAACCGTACGAGACTCTAAATTTCATAAGGTCAATGGCTGGTACACTTTTAATAAAGCTTTCTTCAGACATATTCCACGCTACAGCCACAGCTGGGAAATAACCCCATTTGGTATTTGTACCGAAACGAGAAGCTCCATCAGCACGCATGGAAGCAGTTAATAAATACTTATCGTTTATGCTGTAATTTAGTCTACCCATGTAAGAAAGGATAGTCCATTCTGAAAGACCAGACTCCACTCCAAGGATTGTGGCAGCCGTCCCTAAGCTATTGTACTGCTGTGTTTCAGAAGGAATACCTTCTACAGAAACTGAATTAAATTCGGTGTGATCTCTCTGTAAGGATTGAACACCAGTTAAATTTAATTTATGATTACCAAAAAGATCTTTATCATAAGATAAGATGTTTTCTATCGTATAGTTAAATATGTCTCCGTTTAAAGTAGAAGCTCTTGGAGGGCCTAAGCGAACCGCATTGGTAAAGGTTCCAAGAAAGTTGTCATATTTATCATTTCTGATATCTGGACCAAAATTAAATCTGTATTTCAAGTTTTTCAAGATGTTCCATTCTGCATATAGACCCGCAAAAATTCTATTGCTTTTTCTTTGATTAACTATAGCTCCATCAACTAATTCTGAGAATGGATTTGAACGAAGACCATCTTCTGTAGGCAAGAAGTTTAAAGTTCCGTCATCATTATAAGGTTTTCCTAGAGGGTTCTCACGAAAAGATCCACCCAACGGATTAAAGCTTTCACCATTCCTGATAGAGTAGTTCATAAAACTAGACAAACCAATTCTTAAATTTTTGGTAATATTATGATCTAAGTTTACTCTAAGAACATTTCTATTATAATCTTGATTTGGGATAATTCCATTGTCTTTATAATAGTTTAAAGACATGTAGAATTGAGAACGGTCATTACCACCAGCAAAACCTATTTGGTGATTCATTTTTGTACCAGTTTGTAACATACCATCTAGGTAATCTGTAGAACGACCCAAAGCAATACTTTCTAGTTCTACTGCAGTGAATATTAGGTCGTCATTAGGAATAGAGCCATCAGCTTGTCTATAAGCTTCTCTTTTAGTTGCTGCAAATTGCTCGCCATCCATTAAGTCAATGATGTCATGTGCTTTAGATACACCAAAGTAAGCATCATAATAAACTACGGGTTTGCCTTTAGTGCCTCTTTTTGAAGTAATAAGTACGACACCATTTGCACCACGAGCACCATAAATAGCAGTTGCAGAAGCATCCTTAAGAACCTCCATTGAAGCAATATCATTAGGGTTGATGTCACCAGTCCCTGTAGATAAAGGTATCCCGTCTAATACATAAAGTGGGTCGTTAGAAGCACCGAAAGAACGACGTCCACGAATGACCACTCGAGGTTGTGTTCCAGGCTTACTACCCGCTTGCATTACATCTACACCAGCTATTCTTCCTTGAAGTGCCTGCTGCGTGTTTTCAATAGGTAAGTCCGTGATGTCTTTTGCCTTTACCGTACTAATAGCACCCGTAAGCTGACTTTTTCTCACTGTACCGTAACCCACCACTACTACTTCTTCTAAAGCAGCGGCATCGGTGATAAGCGTAACGTTAAGGACAGATTGGTTACCTACAGCCAGCTCTTGACTAATATAACCAACGAAGGAAAATGTTAAAGTAGCATTGGCAGGAGCCTTGATGGTGTATTTTCCGTTTACGTCTGTCGTAGTACCTATGGTGGTGCCTTTTACCACAACACTAACGCCCGGCAGTTCTGGAGCGTCGTCTCCTCCAACTGTACCTGTTATACTCACTTGTGCAACCGATTGCAATCCTGCCAGTAAAAATAAAAGTAAAATGCTTAGTCTGGCAGATGTTGGCTGAAGCTTCCTAATGTCAAAGGAGCTCACAGCTTTACTGAGTCTAGTTCTTTTCATAAATAATAGAGTTAAGATTAATAAAATGGAATGGTTTAAAATGTGATGTTTTCAAGTCAAATTGGTGCTTTATCAACATCGTTGGTCGGTAAGGTAGCAGGAGGAGTAGAAAATTGCAAAAGTTTCTAGAAATAATTTCATGAGAATAGTCAAAAAATACCTTTTTAAAATCTAATAAAATACTTATGTCTGCTTATTTGACCATTTGAAAATAATAATATATGTTATTTTCTAATACTATTATGATTTTCGTCTACAAATTATGCCATTTGATTTACATCGTTTAATTGCTTTATATATAGATGAATAATCTGTTTTTGCATGTGAAAAATCAAGGTTTTGAAAGCATAGGGCACAAAAAAAAACACCCCCGCAAAAGCGGAGGTGTCTTAGGAAATTAAAAAATGATAATAGTCCTGTTAGTATCCTGGGTTTTGTTTAAAAACTCCCGCATCAGACCTGTCAATCTGAGTCTGAGGAATTGGACGTAAAAGGTGTATTGCAGAAACGAAATCTTTGGCTTGTGGGTTATATAATTTAACTCTTTCCACTAAGTTACCCCAACGTTTCAAATCCATCCATCTGATTTGCTCACCTGCTAATTCTCGTGCTCTTTCTTCCATAAGCATAGTCATGTTCATTTGAGCTGGAGTAATTACCATGGCGTCTTTCTTTCCTGGCCATCCTGCTCTTCTTCTAACCACATTAATGGCATCAGTAGCATCCTGAATATTTCCAGCTCCTAATTGAGCTTCAGCTAACATTAAATAAGCATCCGCTAATCTAAATACAAAGAAGTCTCTGCTTCCAGACTCATAGGTCATATCTGGTCTTTTAGTATCAAAGAATTTTGTCAACGTAGGGAATAAGGCCTCAGAGTACTTACTAGGGTTCAATACTTGATATGGTCTTTTCGCTCTTTCTTCTTTTGACATTTCATAGCCTGGGATAAAAATAGTAGTATCACCAGAAGCGAATTTTAAAGTTGTTTTAGAATCATCAAAAGCAGAATTGTACGTACCTGGTTTGTTAGATTTCCATGTATCTCTAAAAGTCTTTTTGTATCTAGAGTCATTTACTCTTTCTCCAAAAACTGTTTCTAAGGCATATGTAGTAGGTCTTAATCTTTTGAACGGACGACCGTAAAAAATATCACGCTGCATTCCAGACTGAACATCATACTGCATACCAAAGAACAAATGAAGGTTGTTTCCACCATTAACTGCATTCACGGTATTGGTAAGGTTGGTAAGCGGATCTGAGGTGTATTGCACCGCAAAAATAATCTCTGAGTTCTTCTGATTATTTTCATCAAAAACACTCGCAAAATCATCTTGTAAAGAGAATCCGTAATTTTTAACTACACTTTGACTTAATGTTGCAGCCTTACTGAAATCATCACTTGCTTTCGAAGACGAATAAGCTTTCGCTAAATAAACTTTAGCTAAGGCCATTTCTGCAGCAGGTTTTGTAGCTCTTCCGTATTGGCTTTGCGTAGCTGGTAAATCAGCAATAGCAGCATTCAAGTCGGCAATGATGGCGGTGTACATTTCAGCATCTGTAGCTCTAGATGTTGCTTTAGTAGGAGCCAAAGTTTCAGACAATCTTAAATCAACACCACCATATTGTTGAAACAAAATAAAGTAGTAATGAGCTCTAAGGAATTTAGCTTCTGCTACTCTTGTTTTTTTAGTTTCAGCAGTTACTGTTGATGCCGGGGCTCTGTCTATGATAGCATTACAGGTATTGATACCTCTGTATAACTCATCCCAAACGTTTGCCAAATAATTTACAGAAGGGTTTAACTGTGGGTCATAAAAGTGGAAACCTTTATAACCACCATCAGCTCCTGTAGCATAAATATCGGTTCCATATTCAGTCATTGTTAGTCCTTGCTGCGTACCATAATAGTATCTTAACGAGGAGTATGCCGCATTAACTGCATCTTCAAATCCCTTTGGGGTGTTGATGTAGTCATTGCCTATTCCAGAGACCACTACTTCGTCGAGAACATCTTCGCAAGACAAAGCAGGTAAAAGTAAAGCCGCTAATGCTAATAATTTTACAGGCTTTATTATATTATTCAATTTCATTTTCTTCAATTTTTTTAAAGTTTGTAACAATTAGAACTTGGCGTTTATACCGAAAGTAAACACCCTAGTGGCTGGTGTTACACCATTGTTCACAGCAGTAATAGGGTTGGTTTCAGAAGAAGAAATAGTAGCTTCTGGATCAACACCATTATACTTAGATCTGAACTTAGCCCATATGGCTGGCTGCTGAATGGAGGAGAATAATCTTAAAGACTCCATACCTATTTTATTAGCAACGGACTGGTTTAAAGTATAACCGAAGTTGATGTTTCTCAACTTGATGAAAGAACCGTCGAAGTAAATCAAAGTAGAATTGTATACTGGGAATTCCTGCGTGCTTTTTGGCTGAGGGAATTCATTGGTAGGGTTAAGAGGCGTCCAGTAGTCTACTTTTATTTGCTGATATCTTCCAGCCAATGCGTTTTGGCTCTGGTGGAATCCACTCACTATAGTATTTCCAAATCTTCCAAATAAGAAGAATGACAAGTCAAAATTTCTATAAGAAAATCTATTGGTAAGACCCGCAGAGAAATCAGGAACATCAGAACCAATCAGAACGCGGTCGTCTGCGTTAATTACACCATCATTATTGGTATCCTGAACACGAATTTGACCTACGGCAGAACCATAAGATTTAGCCTCTTCTTCTTGACCTAGCTGCCATATACCAGCCTTTTTATAATCAAAGAATGAGTTAAGTGGCTGACCAATAAACCATCTGTTACCAAGATCGTCAATCTTACCATTATAAAGCTCTATGATGGCTTCGTTGTTCTTGGTAAATTGAACGTCCGTAGTCCATTTGAATCCATTATTAGAGTTTACGTTAACGGTAGTGAAACCTAATTCTATACCTCTGTTTCTTGTTTCTCCTACGTTTTTAGTAACCTGACTAAAGCCAATAGAACCAGGAAGCTGATCTGCTAAAAGCAATGCCGTGGTATTGGTTTGATATAGTTCTAAAGATCCTTGTAATCTACCTCTCCACATGCTGAAGTCAATTCCTACGTTAGCAGTTGCTGAGCTTTCCCATCTAAGATCTGGGTTTCCAATAGTGCTTGGTCTGTAACCAAAAGCAGCAGTGTTATCCCATGCATATGCAGTTCTGCTTAATAAACCTTGAGTTTGATAAGGAGAAACCGCTTGGTTTCCAACTTTACCCCATCCTGCTCTTAGTTTCAATAGGTCTAACCAAGTAATTTCTTTTCCAAAATTCTCGTTACCGATATTCCACCCTACGGCTACACCAGGGAAATTACCATATTTAGTATTTTCTCCAAATCTACTAGATCCGTCACGACGCAAGGTCAATGTAAGAAGATACTTGTCATTATAATCGTAGTTTATACGGCCCATATAAGAGTTAATGGTCCACTCTACTAAATTACTAGAAACACCAGTTACAGAGCTTGCATTGCCAAAGTTGAAATACTCCTGAGATTCTGCAGGAATGCCTTGAACGTTCGTTCCGAAGGACTCAAAGCGGTCTTTCTGAATAGAGTGAAGAGCAGTGGCAGATAGGTTATGCTTATCGAAAGACTTGGTGTAAGACAAGATGTTTTCTAAAGTATAATTAAAAGAAAAAGTATTGGTGCTGCTTGCTTGTGGGTCTCCACCTTTTCTTGCATTGGTTTGTGAACCAATAAAACGACCACTTCTAGAGATGTCAATATCTGGGCCAAAGTTCATTCTGTACTTTAGACCTTCCATGATTTTCACTTCGGCAAACATACTATTGAAAATACGATAAGCCTTGGTATTGTCAATTTGTGCACCTGGTACTATCTCAGCAAGTGGGTTAGTTAAAAGGGCATCATTGGTAGGAGAAAAAAGGATATTTCCAGCTTCATCATACGCAGAACCTAAAGGGTTTTGGTTTAGCGTATAGCTATAAGGATTTAAGTTTTCACCATTTCTGTCTGATAGCATCATATAAGATGATAAACCAATCTTAACAGATTTGTTGATATTATGATCCACGTTAGCTCTTAAAGAAGATCTGGTATAGTCTAGACCTTCAGAAATTCCTTTGTCTTTAAAGAAAGAGCCAGAAACGTAAAATTGAGTTTTGTCTGTACCTCCCTGAACACCTATAGAATGACTTTGGATAAAGCCGCTCTTTAAAATCATGTCTTGGTAGTTCGTGTTCCTACCAGCGGCTATTCCAGCTGCTACGTTTGGATCTCCTCCTAATACAGCAATTTTCTTATCTGCTTCTACAGAAGATTGACCAGTAGGTACTACATTACCATTAGCGTCTGTATAGATTTTTGTAGATCTATAAGCTTCTCTTACGTATTCTGCGAATTCTTCACCGGAAAATAGTTCAATCTTATCTAAGGCTTCTGATTGACCGAAATAGGTGTCATAAGAAACCGTAGTTTTACCTTTTACGGCTCCTCTTTTGGTAGTAATAAGTACAACGCCGTTTGCTCCTCTAGCTCCATAAATGGCTGTAGCGGTAGCATCTTTTAGTATTTCTAAAGATTGAACGTCATTAGGGTTAAAGTCTTCATATCCTCCAGCTAAAGGAATTCCGTCAACCACATAAAGCGGGTCGTTATTAGCTCTGAAAGATCTTCTTCCTCTAATAAGGATTTTTGGTGTAGAACCAGGTTTACTTCCTGATTGAGATACGTCCACACCGGCTACTCTTCCTTGTAAAGCTTGACCTACGTTAGTCAGAGGCATTTCACTAATCTGTTTAGACGAAATTTGTGAGATAGCTCCCGTAGTTTGGCTCTTTTTCTGAGTACCGTAACCTACTACTACTATTTCGTCTAAGGAAGCAGCGTCAGTGGTTAATGTAACATTGATAATACTTTGACTGCCAACAACAATTTCTTGTGCCTCATAGCCAACAAATGAAAATGTTAGGGTTGCTTTTGCACCAGCGTTAATAGAAAATTTCCCGTCCACATCAGTAGTGGTTCCAATGGTGGAGCCCTTTACTACGACACTTACACCCGGTAATGACATGTTATCGTCTCCGTTGACAGTTCCGGTTACTTGTGCAACCGATTGCAGGCTTATCCCAAATAAAAGAAGTAGGAAACTGCATTTAGCCCAAAAAGGCTGCAGGAACCGCGACTTGAAGGATATTCCAGATTTTCTTTGTCTGTTTTTTTTCATAAAAATAGAGTTGTTTTAACTAGAAAGGTTTTGAAAGTTAAAGAATGTTAAATAAAATCAGTAGTCTGATTTAAGGGCGTAAACGTAAATTAATATTATGATTGTACAATTTTTTCTAGTAATCCTTACAGCTGTACGTATATGGCAAAGAGTGGCATTTCTGAAAAGACAAAAGTGCTGAGTTGAAGGTGCAAAATATCTGTTTTAGAATCCTAAAATTCTCATATGGAAGACATGTTATAAATGTGTTCTAAAATGTAGGGTTTTCAAAAACTTATTTTACGGTAAAAAAAATGAGCCAACCCTATTAAAGTTGGCTCAAATTAAGAAGAATTAGTACTATCCTTATTAGTCGAAATATCTACCAATATGGTCTGCTATTTCGTTTCTAAGTTCTAGAATATCTATCTCACCCATCTGGGAATAGACCTTTTTACCCTCTGGAGAAATAAGTACAGTATAGGGTAGAGCACCTTGCCAGTCTGGGTCAATGGCCTCAATCATATCATACTTATTTATGCCTGCTTCAAGTATATAGTTGGTATTACTGGCATTCTTTTTATCGAGAAATTTCAATGTTTTGTCATAGTTATCAGCTTCATCGTTTGATACGGTAACAAACTCAAAGTCACGGTCTCTATACATTTTGTAAGATTCTGTTAAACCCGTAAACTCTGCCACACAAGGGCCACACCATGTAGCCCAAACGTTAACTAATCTATAGTTACCCGTACCCTTATTTGCCATCACTTCCTTCAGTTTAGCAAGGTCGGCTTTTTCAAGAGTTACCTCTTCTGCAGCCCAATCTTCCATTTCTTTTTCTTTGTTTTTAGCTTTTTCCATCCATTTTATAGAGCAGCCAAAAGTTTTTGTACTGGCCGGATTTGGGGTGTTGCCAGCTAGTAATGCATCGGTAGCCATTCTTAAATCATGAACTTTCTCTTTGCCAATATGCTCATCATCATCTATTCTTCCAACATATTGCAGTTTGCGGTCTTTGTCAAAAAGGAAAACATGAGGGGTCGCCACTGGACCATACTTGGCCGTAATTTCTTGCGTACCTCCATCATATAAATATGGGAAATTGAAATTCTGGTCTTTGGCTCTATACTGCATGTCTTCAAAACTATCGTTCACGTCGGTATAGCCAAGCTCATTAAATAATACGGCCTTGTCGGCATTGGGGCTTATAGCTACTAACTGAACACCTTTGGCTTTATAATCATCCACATATTTTTTTACGCGACTTTCGTAAGCTTGAGCCGTTGGACAATGATTACAGGTAAAAAGTACGGCTAGTAGTTCTGCGTCTTTAAAGTCTTTCAGCGAATACTCTTTTTCGTCTACGCCCATTAACTTAAAATCTGGTGCGGCCGCCCCAATCTCTAAAGTCTTAACGGTTTTACTGTCGATAATAGCCACTTCTGCTACTTCATCTTTATGCTCTTCAGGAGTTGAGGTGCAAGCCGAAAAAGCTAATGCACCCATTAAGTAGAGTGTTTTGTTCATAATAAACGTTTAGTTAAATTATTTCAGGTTGAAAATATTTCATAAAAATACATGAATAAAAGGAGGAAGATTGTGTAATAGCGTTGCTTATGCTCTACCTAATAAATGTATTTGTCTACATTTGCGGCGTTGTACTTGAATTATGCCTCAAAAAAATTTGGTGTGTCTGAAACTAAGAAAGCTTCTAGTGACCTGTATGCCTGGTCTATTTTAATTTTCCTAGCTGTTATTTGGGGACTTTCCTTTCTTTTTATTAAAAAAATTGTTGTGGTTCTCACACCCATTGAGCTTGGAGCTGGTAGGGTTTTTCTGGCAGCTGTATTTTTAATTCCTTGGGTTTTAAGGGGTTTGAAAACAATACCCAAAGAAAAGTTTAAGTGGTTATTTGGCATTGGACTTTTAGGAAATCTCTTTCCTGCTTTCATTTTTTCTTGGGTAGGTTCTAAGCTTAATAGCTCTTTAGCTGGCACGCTTAATTCCACCACGCCCATTTTTGTTTTACTTATAGGAGCCTTATTCTTTGCTTCAAAAATCAAGAAATTTCAAATAGTCGGTATCACCATTGCTTTTCTTGGGAGTATCATTTTGGTTTTGACCGGAAATGATGGTGAGCTAAATTTTGCTAACCCTTATGCTCTTTTGGCCATGAGTGCTACGGTAATGTATGGTTTCAATGTTAATATAGTGAGTCGGTTTCTTAATGAGCTCAAACCAGTGCATTTAACGGCTGTAGCTTTCTTTTTTGTCGGCATTGTTGCCATGATAATTTTATCCTTTACAGACTTTTATGTTAAAATCTTGGCTCCAGAGAATAGGGTTACCCTATATTATCTGCTATGTTTAGCGGGGGTTAATACCTCTCTAGCTTTGGTTTTGTTTAATTATATGGTTCAAATTTCTTCTCCTGTTTTTGCATCTTCGGTCACTTATCTTGTTCCAATTGTGGCTACTGTTGCCGGTTTGTTTGATGGTGAGTTAATTTCAGTGTGGCACTATACAGGTATGTCTATTATCTTAATAGGTGTTTATTTAATCAATAAGAAAGACAAAGTAGCAGCATTAGAATAGCTTTTAGCCGAAAAGCCAATTTGTTAATTTAAAATTTAATTTCAATTCAATTATATTTGCACAAACTCCCTAATTAATGTCAATCAAGTACAAAAGAATTCTACTAAAATTAAGCGGCGAAGCCTTAAACGGAGGTGATAAAAGCCAGATAATCAATCCAGAAATACTGTCTCAGTTTGCCAAAGAGGTCAAAGAAGTGGTAGAAGCGGGTTGCGAAGTGGCCATTGTCATTGGCGGCGGTAATATATATAGAGGTGCCTCTGCCGATTCTGGCATAGATAGATCTCAAGGAGATTATATGGGGATGCTTGCCACTGTAATTAACGGAATGGCGGTTCAGTCGATCCTTGAAAACCATGGCCTGCAAACCAGATTACTTTCTGCTATTAAAATGGAGCAAATAGCAGAGCCTTTTATTAGAAGAAGGGCTATTAGACACCTAGAGAAGGGAAGAGTGGTGATTTTTGGAGCAGGTACAGGTAATCCTTACTTTTCTACAGATTCTGGTGGAGCTTTAAGAGCTAACGAGATTGAAGCAGAGGTTCTATTAAAAGGAACCAACGTGGACGGCGTTTATGATAAAGACCCCCGTAAACATGATGATGCTGTAAAGTATACCGAAATTACTTTTGATGATGCCATTAATAAGGGCTTGAAAGTTATGGATAGAACGGCGTTCACACTGTGTCAAGAAAATGATTTACCCATTATCGTTTTTAATATGAACGGGGCAGGAAATCTGCTTAGAGTGGTTAAAGGCGAGAAAATTGGTACTTTGGTAAAAGATTAGCGTTTAATAAATTATAAATTTAGGTCGTTATTGAATTAATGATTCTAGAACAAATCAATTTTATAAGAATTTGAAATAAATTATAAGATGGAAGAAATAGACATGATTTTAGAGATGGCGGAAGATAGCATGCAGAAGGCATTGCGTTATACCTCATCTGAATTGAAAAAAATTAGAGCAGGAAAAGCAAATCCAAATATGCTCGATGGTATTAGTGTAGATTATTATGGTGTGCCTACACCTATTAGTCAGGCCTCCTCTATTACCACTCCAGATGCTAGAACGATATCTATAAGACCATTCGAAAAAAGTTTATTGTCGCTTATTGAAAGAGCTATTATCAACGCCAATCTAGGTTTGGCTCCTACCAATGATGGGGAATTCGTTAGACTTAACTTGCCACCGATGACCGAAGAAAGAAGATTTGACTTGGTAAAAAAGGTGAAAGTTGAAATGGAAACCGCTAGAGTAAACGTGAGGAAAGTAAGACAGGATTCTAATGACGAGATTAAAAAACTTAAGAACGATGGTGTTTCTGAGGATGCCATTAAAATAGGTGAAGAAAGGGTCCAGAAATTAACAGATAAATACATGGGAAAAGTGGACGACATGTTGGCCAACAAAGAAAAAGACATCATGAGTGTTTAATGTCTTTAAGAACCATTAATTTTATTAATTAGCCCTTTTTAAGGGCTTTTTTTATGTTAAAAGTGGCTTTCAGATCTATTAGGTATAGCTTTACGTACAATGATAAAGCATTATTTAGTGTTTGGTTTTTATGTAAATAGCTTAAGAAGTTTCTCTGAGATATGAAGAAAATATTATTAATGGTTACGGTGCTTGTTTCTAATGCACTTTCAGCTCAGAATTATTTTGAGGAAGGTATTAGTTGTTTCGAGGCCAAATCAAGAATGTCTGATGTCAACCTTAAAAAATCGAAGGTGGCTTTCCCAGGTGATGGAAACATCGATGTAAAATATTATTTCCTTGATCTTAAGATTGACCCAAGTACCAAGAAAAACATAAGTGGGGCGGTTAGAATAGACTTTCTTCCCTTGGTGGCTTCTTTGAAAGAGGTGTCCCTAGATTTAAGTAATGCTTATACCGTTGATTCAATTGTAGCAAAGAAGCAGAAGCTTACTTATAGTCATGCGGCTTCTACCCTTAAAGTTGAATTAAAAACGGCAGCCTCTAATTCTGAGGTAAGTTCTTTAATGGTTTATTATCACGGTACACCGCCAGTAAGTGAAAATAATTTTAGTCTTCAGTTTAGCACTCATGGTGGAGGGCAGCCCGTGATATGGACGTTAAGTGAACCTTACGATGCACCGTTGTGGTGGCCATGTGTAGATAATCCGGCCGACAAGGCAGACTCTTGCGATGTTTGGATTACGCTTCCAAATTTCTACACCGCTGTTTCTCAAGGCATATTGGAAGAACTTAAAATTAATGCTGACGGTACAAATACGGCCAAATGGAAACACAGATATCCTATTTCCCAATACTTAATTTCAATAGCCGCATCCAATTATGTTTTATTGGAAAGCACCTATGTGAACGCTGAAGATAAGGAGATGCCCGTTTTAAATTATGTTTATCTAGAAATAGCAAATGATACACGGCTTAAACCCTTATTAGACGAAACCGTAGAAATGCTAGACGTGTTTTCGGAAAGTTTTGGGGAGTATCCTTTTGTGAAAGAAAAGTATGGTCATGCCATGTTTGGTTTTGGTGGAGGCATGGAGCATCAGACCATTAGCTCCATGGGAGGGTTTTCTGCAAGTTTGATAGGGCATGAGCTGGCTCACCAATGGTTTGGAGATAATGTGACTTGTAAATCATGGAGAGATATCTGGATCAATGAAGGTTTTGCGGAATGGGCGTCTATTTACTTTTTTGAGAAGTCTAGTACTAGAACATCCGCTACGTATAAGAGACTGATAGAGGAAGCTATGGAAGGAGCCAAATTTGCGGTTGGAAGTGTGGCCATTGAGAATACATCTTCCGTGAACGCAATTTTTAATTTTTCCAAGACTTATCAGAAAGGCTCCATGGTGGTTCACATGCTCAGAGGTGTTTTAGGAGATGAGGTGTTTTTTGCCACTTTAAAAGAATTTCAGAACACAGAATTTGCTTATGGCAATGCATCTATAGAAGATTTTAAATCTGTTGCCGAAAGTGTTTCTGGATTGGATTTGACCTACTTTTTTGACCAATGGCTTTTTGGAGATGGATATCCCAAATATAATTTTGGATGGCAACAAAGTATTGATAAGTCTTTAAAAATTAGTGTTATGCACTCTGGGTCTAACACCGTGAAAACTTTTAAAATGCCCATGGAAATCAAGATCTCTTATGCCAATGGCAATAGCTTAATAAAGAAGGTTTTCGTTGATGCCAATGAGCTTGTTTTCGAGTTTGATGATCTAACAGAAGCCGTATTGTCGGTCGAGTTAGATCCTAATAACCATATTCTAAAGGATGTTTCTGAAGTCGATTTTTCAAATGTATTAAGTACAAATGAATTGTATGATTTAAAGATTTATCCCAATCCTACTTTTGACAAATTGAATCTTAATGGTGTTCTAAATCAGGACTTCCAGTATGAATTACTGAATAGTTTAGGGCAAAATTTATCAGAAGGAGCGTGGGATGGGAATGGCCTAAACGTAAAATACCTTCCGGCTGGAAGGTATTTTATTAAATTTAAAGACGCTACGAATAAAGTCTTTGTAAAATCTTTTATCAAAAACTAAACAGGTTCGGCCACTAAAGTATCCACTTTAACAGGATTAACTGGTTGTGGTTGAGGAGTTGAACTTTGCCCTGGGAAACTTTCAGGCGTTTCATAGTCCTGATATGCAGGTCTTTCAGGAGTAGGTCTGAAAACTACTTTGGTTATAAAATATTTGGTGTCTCCGTTCCATGGAAATCGCACAAATTTCTCTTGATAAATAAGGGTCACTCTTTCGCCACTGGCTAGAGCTGTTCTTAAATCTAAAATAACAGAATCTGCCACAGTAGAGAAATCCCAGTAACGAGGCTGTAATGTACCCGTTTCGCCAGAGAAGCCTCCTTCGTTTAAAACGCCTTCGTAAGTTTTGAAAATATAGCCTCTTTCACTAAGTTTTGAAAGTGTTCCGGCCCTTTCACCAGAGCTAAAATATCCTGTACTAATATACCAAAATGCTCCAATAAGAAGTAAGAGTGTTATGAGCAGAAATATTCTAAATTTCATAAAATGCGGTTTTTTATAGTTTGTAACACAAATCAAAGGATTTTTTTCAAGATTATCCCTATTTGTAAGGTCAAGATACTTATTTCGATCTAATAGCAATCACAGGGTTCATTGCGGCAGCCTGAGAAGCGGGTATAATTCCAGATAAAATTCCAATGAAACTGGCTATGAAAATACCGACAATCATATTTCCAGAAGTCAGAATAAGATCAAGGGAGCCCAAGTCTATAAAGCTGATCAGATACACCAAGAGTAGTCCAATGCTACCTCCTAAAACACAAAGAAATACGGATTCAAATAGAAATTGGAAAAGAACGAAGTAGTTTTTGGCCCCTAAAGACTTTTGTATGCCTATGATATTGGTTCGTTCCTTTACAGAAACAAACATAATGTTGGCTATGCCAAACCCACCTATTAGTAAGGCAAAGGCACCAATAATATAACCACCTATTCTTAGCGAGCTAAAAACTGCGGAGAGGGCATTTGCCGCAGCATCTGGTCTGTTAAGTGCAAAATTATCTTCTTGCGTAGGTCTCAAACCTCTTACGGTTCGCATTAATCCGGTGATTTCTCCTTCTAAGGCCACCATGTTTTCGTCATCGGGATAGGCCTGAAGCTGTATCATGCCATAAAGGTTTCCCGAAGAAAACATTCTTTTGTGCTTTAGAAAGGGAATATATATTTTATAGTCAGGGTTTCCTCCAACATCCACCAGTTGTTTCCCTTTCTTTTCTTGGGTACCTATTACGGTGAATTTTTGCCCTTTGATTTTTATGCTTTCGCCTATTCCATTTCCTTTTGGAAAAAAAGTATCATAAACCTCTCCACCTAAAATGGCTACACTTTGACCCGCATTTACCTCCTGCTCCGTAAAATATCTGCCTTCTATGATGGGTACATCCGTAATGAGGTTAAAATCTGCTGTGATACCGTGGCATAAAGCGTCAAAACTACTGTTTTGGTATTTGGCATTTGCTACAGAATAGTCCATTATAGTAATGGCATTGGCATTCTTTACGTTTTCTTTTAAATATTGATATTCCGAGTATTTTGGTCTAGGACGGGTAAAGTACTTCCACCATGGGTAGTCTGCTCCACCTTTAAACATCCAGGGAAATTTATCTACGTAAATTGTTTTTTCGCCAATACTACTCAATGAGTTTCTAATGTTAGCCTCTAAGGAGTCTACCATAGTTAAGACGCCAATGATTGAGAAAATCCCTACAGTAACCCCAAGTAAGGAAAGAAGTGTCCTAAGTAGATTGGCTTTAAGAGCTTGCCACGCAAACCTAAAACTTTCAAATACCAGTCGTAGAAATTTCATTCATTTTGCCATTTATGGAAATGTAAAGGAATACAAATACTATGCTATAAGCAATGCTTTTGGGAGGGAGGCCATGCGTAGGCAAACGAACGGAAGAAAAAGCGGATTTATGGATGGTGTGCCCATCCATTCATACCGAAAGTAATACCCATGGTGAATGAAGGAGCAAAGCCCCTTCCGGCTAATCGGTTGTATTGTGTATGTTGTGAGAACTTATATCCTGGCAGAAGGTCTTGGTCATAGTTGTAATAATACCTCACGCCAGCTCCAACAAAAAAGTCGAAAGCAGGGACACCTTTTTGAATAAAAGTTTTGCCATATTTCAAATGAAATGCAATAACATTAATGTTAACAATATATTGGTCTGTTTGAGGGTTTTCACTGGGAAATTCTTCGGATTTGGTGGCCGTTTGGGGGTAAAGGACATTTTTGTAAAAAAGCTCTCCTCCAAAATAAGTACCCCAAGGATTATCCATATCTATAATTTTGTAATATCTTTTATATTCTAGCCTATAAAGGTTGGCTTTAGTATATCTATTTTCTGTAAATATTTTAGGAGCACCAAATCCGTATGAAAATTGAAGGCTGTTTTCTGTATTTAGAAAATACTCCGCCTGAAACTGAATTGTTGGGTCAATGTTGACCATGGCAAATGGTCGGAATTTTATTGCATATTTAGGTAAGAATATGGTAGTATCTTGGGAGAAAGCGAAATTAGATGAAAGTAAAATATTTAAAAGTAATATTTTAGTGAGGTATTTCATGTGAATATAAAATTTATCTATTGTGTGTTGTTGGTGGGTATACATCCCGCTATATAAAAATATTAATAATGACTAAAAATCTTACTATCCTTCTCTTAGGATTATTTCTGTTTTCTTGTAAAACCACTCAAAAGGCAGCTGACATTAAAACCGGGGAAGGTTTATTTGAACTCTTTGTGGAAGATGAGAATAGAAGTACATTCTATTCAGATAAAAAAGGCGTTTTCGGTAAAAACGGCATGGTGGCTTCTGCTGATGTTATGGCCTCAGAGGTAGGCAAAGAAATCTTAAGAAAGGGTGGAAATGCCGCAGACGCTTCGGTGGCCACATTTTTTGCTTTAGCAGTTACGTATCCTTTCGCAGGAAATTTGGGTGGCGGAGGCTTTGCGGTAATCCGTGAGGCAAATGGAACTAACCACGCTTTGGATTTTAGAGAAAAAGCACCTCTTAAGGCTCATAGAGATATGTATTTGGATGCCAATGGCGACGTTATTAAAGGAAAAAGTACATCAGGCCATTTAGCTTCTGGTGTACCTGGTGCAGTAGCTGGAATGGTAGAGCTTCATCAAAAGCTAGGAAAAATGTCTTGGGAGAAGCTATTACAACCTGCTATTGATCTTGCAGAGCAAGGAGTGATACTAACCGAAGGTAGAGCTACAGGAATGAATCGTACTAAAGAGCGTTTTCAAGAAATTAATGGTGACGATACGCCCTATTTTATTCATCCCTCCAAGGAAAGTTGGGAAGAAGGGGATTTGTTTGTTCAAAAGGATTTGGCGGAAAGCCTTAAAAGAATTCAAAAGGGAGGAGCCAAGGGCTTTTATGAGGGTATTACAGCAAATTTACTTGTAAAAGAAATGGAAAAAGGCGGTGGAATTATCAGTCATGAGGACTTAGAATCTTATGATGCCATTTGGAGAGAGGCCATAAAAAAATCATATAAAAATTATGAAATAGTATCTATGCCGCCTTCATCTAGTGGGGGAGTGGCCTTGGTGCAGTTAATGAGATTGGTAGAGCCTTTTCCTTTAAAAGATTGGGGTTGGAATTCAAGTAAAACGGTTCAGGTCATGATAGAGGCAGAAAGAAGAGTTTATGCCGACAGGGCCAAATGGATGGGCGATACGGATTTTGTGAGCGTACCCATGACGGAGTTAATGTCTTATCCTTATTTGGAAGAAAGGTGGGCGTCTTTTGATGAGAGAAAAGCAAGTAAGAGCGACGATATCTCAGGTGGAGCAGTACCCTATTATGAGTCTGACGAAACCACACACTTTTCTATCGTAGATGGCGACGGCATGGCGGTTTCTCTGACCACAACGTTAAATGGCGGATACGGAAGTAAAGTGGTGGTGGATGGAGCTGGCTTTTTAATGAATAACGAAATGGACGACTTTAGCGTAAAAGCTGGCGTTCCAAACATGTTTGGTTTGGTTGGAAATAAGGCCAATGAAATTCAGCCCGGTAAGAGAATGCTTTCTTCTATGACACCAACCATTGTGGAGAAAGATGGAAAGTTGCTTATGGTGGTGGGTACACCTGGAGGAAGTACTATTATCACATCGGTTTACCAAACCATCTTAAATGTAGTGGAGCATGGTATGGGCATGCAGCAGGCGGTGAATGCTTTGAAATTTCACCATCAGTGGTTACCAGATAAAACCTTTTTTGAAAAAGATGCTATAGATTTAAAGGATTTACAAGAGCTCTTGAATAAAGATTTCATAATAGAAGTACAAAGAGGTTCTTTGGGCAGAATGGACTGTATTATGCTACATCCTAATGGTATGCTAGAAGGAGCATCTGACCCAAGATCAGAAAATACAAGCGTAGGTTTTTAATTAAAATTGTTTCGCAAGAAACTGGCTGAGTTCGTGAAAATTGATACGAACTAATATTTCGAAAGAACAATAGCCTTTACTTCTGCGACTTCAGAATTGGGAATAGAAAGAGCTGAAAGTACAATTTCGTTTGTACCTTTTGGAATCTTGATATTTCCAATTTTCATTTTTGCCCATTCCTTTTCATAGGCTTCTTTCCTTTTAACCCTGTCTGGACTATGTATTAAAGGAGCCTCGAATGCTTTGGAGATAGAACTGCTCACCTTTTGGTCGCCAATTTCTAATTTGATTTCAGAATTTATGGATGACTCAGGGCAATTGTAAATTAAGTATGCATTAAGCTTGGTTTCCTCTGTGGAGCTGATTAACCAGCTCATTTGGTCTTTGGTAGATGTCCAGTTTTTTAGCCAATCATGTGCCCAGCCATGCCCTTCTTCATATTTTAAATTTCCAGAAAATTGAGCTTCATAAGCTGGGAGTTCTATATATGCTGTATTGACTGATATAGGTTTTACAGATTGGTAATTCTTTGAGCTCTCTTTAAACCAATGGAGATACTTATTAAATAGGTCATCAGTAATTGAACTGTTGGCACTGGCAAGGTCTATTTTCTGTGAGGGGTCTGTTTTTAGTTGATAAAGTTCCGGCTTTTTGCCCTTATAAACCATCAAGTTTTCGCCTGTTCTTAAAGCTCCTGGATTGTCTTTTAATTCTTTCTCTAAAAAGGCCACATGACTAAATATTACTCTTTCTGGTATTTCTATTTCCGAGTCTAACAATACGTTTGCCAGACTTATGCCGTCCATACCTTTTTTAGAAGCTTGCTCAATACCACAAAGCTCCTTGAGTGTTGGTAACCAGTCAATGTGTGCGGCAAGCCCTTCAATTTTCCTTCCTTTCGCTATTTTATTTGGCCAGTTGATCATGGCAGGTACTCTTACGCCACCTTCATCCACATGGCCTTTTACACCTTTCATTTCGCCATTATAACGTACACTGTTTGGTCCATTGTCTGACATAAAAATGATGATGGTGTTTTCTGATAATCCTTCCTTCTCCAGTTTTTCTAGTAATCTTCCAATATTGAAGTCCACGTTATCTACCATACCATAAATGGTGGAGAGTTCATCTTCTAAGCCTTTCGCTTTATACTTGTCAAAATAGCGGTCTGGCACTTGAAAAGGGCTATGAGGGGCATTATAAGGAACATAGCACAGGAAAGGTTCGTCCTTATTTCTATCTATAAAGTCTATGGCTTTGTCTGTCAAATAATCTGTGATGAATCCTGTACTCTGAATTTCGGTATTATTACTATCTAGTTTAGTGTCAAAATAGTTGCTCCAATGTCCGGCACAAAAGCCTATAAATTCATCAAAGCCTTGGTCTGTTGGGCGGTTTGGGTAATGCGAGCCATTATGCCATTTGCCAAAAATACCCGTCTTATAGCCATTATTTTTAAAAACCTCGGCAATCGTCTCTTCTTCTGAGTCCATAATCTCTAGGCCGTTAGAAACAGAAGTGGCTCCAGTTTTTAAGTGATATCTACCCGTCAATAAGCTGGCTCTGGTAGGTGCACAAAGTGGTGATACATAAAAGCGGTCAAACTCCGCTCCATTTTGGCTGAGTTGGTCTAGATGAGGTGTTTCAATAAACGTATTTCCATGACTACTCATATCTCCCCATCCTTGGTCATCTGTTAAAATGAAAAGGATGTTTGGTTTCTTTATCTCCTCTTTTTGACAAGAAAAAATAGTGAACGAGAAAAGAGAAAGAAACCATAAGGAGAATCGCATTGAAATAGGGTTTGTTGAAATTTATTTAAAAGTATAGAAAATTCCGAATCCACTGTTATTGTTTAAAGATGCGTTTAGGGATAAAATCGATATAGCGTTATGATTGGTATAATCAATATTAGCCAAACCAAAACCAGCAGTAAACATTAGATTTTCTTTAAAGTGATACATGAACCTAATGGGTGTGGCATAAAGGTTGATATTTACACCATAAGTATCTCCAAGGATAGCTGAAGCAGACCCTCCAATATATGGAGCAAGATATAATTTATCAACTATAGGAATGAATTTACCACGTTCCACAGATGGTCCTATCGAAATAGAATTGTTTAAATTATTAGTGGGATGGAGGGTGAACTTTCCGCCAAAGGCCCAGTAGGTGTTGTCAGACTTGATTTTCCCAAATAATAGGGAAGCGTTTAATGCAGTAAAATCGTTGTTTGTTCCAGAGATAATTTCTGCAGTCAAATTCCCATTAACTATTTTTCTGCCGGCCAAATCTTGGGCATGAGCCAAATGAGAACATAGAACAAGGGATACTAAGAAAAAGAAGTGTTTCATAATGTGATATTTAATTTTTGGATTGCGAAAATAAAATTAAATATTTTGAAAAAAATACATCTCCTATCAGTTTATTTTATAAACGAATAGGAGATGTATAATGTGCTTAAGAAGCTTATTTAGCCCTTTTTACCAGTTCTTCTCTTGATATTTTTAGGTCACGGCCAATGGCTGTGCCGTTTCTGAAAGTTTGAGTTCTTAAGCTTAAATCGCCTTCCGGAACTTCAAAAGTACCTTCGTATTTTTTTCCAAACTGCACGGGGTAAGTATTATCAATGGTATAGAAAATTTCTGTATTGGCGATATCATTTTCTAAGGTTACTAGTAGTTTATCTCCGTCTTTTGTGACCGTGACAATTGGGTCTAGTACGGCTTGTGAAATATTCGTTTTAGAGGCCTCAAATCTTCCGAAATGATGTTCAGTTCGCTGTAGAAAGAAGTCGTAATTCTTATTTTCTTTAGGAGTCCAAAAAGTTTCTGCTAAAGCAAAAGCACGTGGATAGGTCATATGAAAAGCATATTGGATATTGGGAATAACTTCCGTCCATAGGTTTCCTTGTCCTCCTAAAATGTATTTGGCATCCACTTCATCTGGAACAGGCTCAAAAGAATAACTTTTCTTTAA
>NZ_JBSRVI010000159.1:0-82103 GCF_055134445.1 Arcticibacterium sp. | reverse complement strand
TTCAATGCGAAAATCAAAGCTTTTAGATCTAGGTTTAGAGGTGTCAGGAGTATTGAATTCTTCCTTTTTAGACTATGTCAAATTTATGCTTAAAGAACTCATCCCCCAGATTTTGCTCTTGACCCGTATTCTAGTAGCTCATATCTTACCCAAAGCAGGGTTGACCGTAAAATAATTTAATTTTTTCCTTTCTTTCTATTCACTTACATTTCCGCCGTCTTAGCAATTTTTTTAAATCCATACAATCAATAATGCCTTACTTAGACTTATTCACTGGTACATTAAGTAGCCAGCAAGCTGCTCATTTATTAAGAAGGGCAACGATGGGCCCCACACAAGCCGAGATTACCCAATTCACAGGAATGACGGCCAATGCAGCAGTAGACCTACTAATTAGCAACTGTAATATTGGACCTTCCCGCCCTCCAGGCAATGCATGTACTTACAATCATTATAGCGAGGCTCCTCCGGTATGCGAAAACGACCCTACCAATTATGCCACGCCTAGGAATCCTGCAAGCATCTGGCCGGTCAGATATAGCCCAGAACCTATTCCTGACACAAGCGGCTTACCATTTGTAGAGATCTGGGTTGATTTGAGCAACAATTTTCGCTACTGGAAATATGTCAAATATTGGTGGATAGCTAAAATGGTTGACACGTCTGTAGCTCCTTCTGTTTTGGAGAAAATGAGCCTTTTCTGGCAAAATCACTTTGTTACCAACACAGAAACGGTCGACGAATACCGTGGCACTTATTACTATTTGAAAATAATACGAGAGAACGCCTTGGGTAACTTCAAAACATTCGTGGACAGTATCACCAAATCGCCCGCCATGCTACGGTATCTGAATGGCAACGAAAATATAGAAGGAGCACCCAACGAAAACTATGCACGCGAGTTACAGGAATTATTTGTAGTAGGGGCAACAGACTATAATAACCAGCCTAATTATGTGGAAGACGACATTAAAGAAGCGGCAAAGGTTTTAACGGGCTGGAAAGACAATTTCACCAACTATGGCCATTCATACCTTTTCAACTCAAGTAATCACGACATTACGAACAAAACTTTTTCTTCACATTACGGAAACACATCAATCACGGGCAATTCCAATGCTCAAGTAGAACTGGATAGCTTGATAGATATGCTGGTCAGTCATCCAGAATCACCAAAATTTATATGTCGTAAACTTTACCGATGGTTTGTTCACACAGACGTAACTCTCGATATTGAAACCAATGTAATTATACCATTGGCAACGCTATTTGTAAATAGCAACTTTGAAATCAATCCTGTGATTAAAAAACTGCTAAAATCACAGCACTTTTATGATGTTTCCAATATTGGCTCTCTTGTCAAGTCGCCTGTAGATTTAATAATTGGAGCATTGCGTTTCTTTGAACTTCCCGCTCCCTTTGTCAGCTCTAGCGATTCCACGAGTTTCTACAACTACGTGAATTACATTTATGAGAAAACCAATAATATGCAAATGGCCATTCTCCAACAGCCAACCGTCTTTGGTTATGAACCTTACTATCAAACAGGCTTAGGTAGGAACTGGATTAACTCCACATCATTGGCACAGCGAAGTTCATTTACGGATGACATAGCCAATGGAACATTTGAAATCAATTCAAATTACTTTCTCGGCATAGACTTATTAGCACTTACACATGAAGCCATGAATAACACTTCCGGAAGCCCGCTTCTGGTAGTTGAAAAAATCACAAATAATTTATTTGCCATTCCTCTAAACACCAGCCAAAAGGACTTCTTAACCGACATCATTATGATGAAGAGTTTGCCTCGAAATGACTGGACCTTTGAATATCCACCGGGAGCAAATACCACAAAACTGGCAGCAGTGAACGCTCGTATCACTGACTTAATGAAATATTTACTACGCATGGCTGAATTCCAACTAACTTGATGAAAAGAAGAAATTTTATAAAAAAGGCTAGCTTATTTTCAATTCCTTTAATGCTAGAAGGTCAAGGTTTTCATGCTTTTGCTAACCATTCTCAATTTGTCCAAAACCTACTCCAAAACAATGCTTTAACGGAAGACCGGGTTTTGGTAATTATCAACATGAATGGAGGAAACGACGGGTTAAACACCGTTATTCCATTAGATCAATACGGCCTGTATCAAGGCTTCAGAAGTAATATTGCTATTCCACAAAACAATGTACTGCCGCTCAATGACACCTTTGCTACGGGTTTCCATCCAGCAATGACCGGCATGCAACAATTGTACAATAATGGTAAACTGTCCATCATAAACTCGGTATCCTATCCTAATCCGAACTTTTCGCATTATCGGTCTGATGAAATCATGATTACCGGAACACCTTCAAACGTCACAGGAAACACGGGTTGGATTGGTCGTTATCTGGATGGGAAATACCCTAATTACCCAAATGGTTATCCCACTGCCGCCATGGAAGATCCAATAGCCCTACAGATAGGATACTTAACTTCCACATTATTGGCTGGGCCAAGTCAATCCATGGCTGTGGCGGTAAGCAACCCTGAGGAATTCGCAACGTTAATTGGCGAAGGTGGTATTTTACCTCCTGCAGATTTGCCCTGTTGCGAAGCAGGAGATTTGGTCAAATTTATAAGAAAACAGCAAACGCTCTCCATCGCCTACGCTTCAGAAATAAAGAATGCGGCACTTGCAGGTACCAATATAGCCACGTATCCCAGCAATAATTCTGTGGCAGACCAACTAAAAATAGTTTCACGACTAATTCATGGAGGTTTAAAAACCAAAGTATACATGGTAACCCAAGGGGGCTACGATACACACAGTGGTCAGGTTGAAAACGATCCTACCACCGGCGATCACAGTAAATTATTAGGGGAATTATCTTCTGCCATTGCTGCTTTCCAATCTGATATTGAGCAGCAAAACATAGCTGATAAAATAATAGGCATGACCTATTCTGAATTTGGAAGAAGGGTAAATTCTAATGCAAGTAAGGGCACCGATCATGGTGTAGCTGCTCCCATGTTTATTTTTGGAAATGCCATAAAGAAAAGGATAATAGGCACCAACCCAAACCTTTCAGATCTTTCTGTAGAGTCTGGCCAATACAACCTTAAAATGCAGATAGATTTCCGTCGCGTTTACCAAGACATTTTACAAGATTGGTTTGAACTGAGCCCAAGTGTAGCCAATCCAATAACCTATGGTAGTTTTGAGCCCACTTTGGTTTTAAGTGATAATATAAAAAGTGTTCAATCTGGCGACTGGATGAATCCAACAACCTGGAACCTTGGTCGTGTTCCAAACTTAACCGAAAAGGTTCTCATTCAAAATGAACACACGGTCACCGTTAGGTCAGCAGACCATATCACTTGCGGTTTTGTAGAAATTTTAGGCGGCTTTGATACCGAACCTGGTGCTGTTTTTAATTCTAGTAATCCATAGTTTATAAAAAGAAAATTACTCCAATTATTACGGGATGGAGCAGTTGGCAGCTAGTTGGGCTCATAATTTCAAGCCTACTACTCGAAAGGAAAAAGAAGTCTACTGACCTCTTTTTTTGTGTCTAATTCTGTCCAGAAATCCCTTTCATAGAAAATCTGAAACTAAACTTGGGGAAAAATATCTAAAGGTCTGAGGAGGAGTAAACTTAGGTATGAATTTCCTAATAGTTTCTAATGAAACTTCATTTTTAAATTCAATTACTTCTTCTATTTCAATTCCAATACTAAGAATACTACCCTCGTAATAATTTTTAAAAGACTGAAGATCTATCCCTAAATACTCACGATGACTGCTCCACAAATCTTCTGGTTTACTTTCAATAAGGCCTTTCACTCTAAAAATTCCACGTACGGCTTTCACGGGGTTTGTAACATAAATAATAACACTATCTCCTACCTGCACCTTAGGCCTAGATTTCCGAAGTTCAACACGCTTCGTTCCTTCAAAGATTTTTTTTGCAAACTCCGGCTTTATGGATAGGAAAAGTATGTCGTTCTCGTTTTTATAAAATTTCATTGCCTAGTTTATATATCTCCTCAAAAATAGTGTTAGTTACCTTCAAAGGGGACTGAAATGTTGACTTATTCTTTAATTCCTTTTGAATTCTATTTAAAGAAATTGGTCTATTAAAGATTTCGGTATCACTGAAACTTATTGCCATTATTTCGTTTTCAATATCACCCTTAGCTTGTTTATAAATATGCTTCCAGTCATAAACTCCAATTCTTTTATATTTTGCCCATAAAACTTTTGGCTTATCAATCTCAACATCATCTAAGTAGGAACAACCAATTATGCATTGATTCCTTGCATTATTTTTCTGGCCACTTAAATACCATAATATCCTACTATTAGGTACAATACCACATTTTTGAGCACTCCTATAATAAACATTCTCTCTATTCCACGTCAGTTCAGGCTTGCTTCCGAGCAATGTTGCATCAGCCGAAACATAGTCAAAGAGTTCCGATGCCCAATGAGCCTTTATAGGTATTATAAAAGTTGGAATATCTAGCTCTTTAATTTTCACTGGGAAAAACAAACGTTCAAATGAGTAAAGCTTTACAATATCACCAACATTTGAACCTATTAAACTATAACTACTTACAATTCCATATCTCAACACTTTCTCCCAACTTAATCCTGTTACTCTAAAGCCCATAGCATATAGAATGTTGGACTTCTCTTGAGTCAAATACTTATTCTCTAAAATTATAGAACATGCTTTACTAGTTTTTGCAATACTAATACTCTCTGATAAAAGTTGTTTAAATAAAATATTACCAAGGCTTGTATCTATGGTTCTAAGCACTCGGACAACAACTTTGTCGTCAGTTATTTCGTATCCAAATAATCCGAGAAAAGAATCCCCTTTTTTAGTTAGCATTAAGTTAGATAATTCTTCGCTGCACAGCTTTTTTAAAACACCAGCAAATTCCGATTTTCTTTCGCTCTCCCTACTATTCTGAAAAAATCTCCGCACATCTTCAACCTCATCGAAATTTGCCTTTCTATAAACTATATCAACTCCCCCCAATCTTTTGGGTTGATAGTCAGCATAGTTTTCAATTTTATCAATCGAAATTATGAATTCCAAAGGTGTCACAACAGCAAGGTTAAACTCAGATTCAATTCTATCAGAACACTCTAAAATATGCTCATCTAAAGTTATAAAATATTGCACTTTTGAAACAATTGCTTCGGCCAGCTGCCTTCTGTCTGAAATATTATTAACCGTATCTAAAGTGTGTAAGAAAACTTTCAGCTCTTTATAGATCGCTTCGCTTTCATCATTATCTGGGTTATCTATTGGCTCAAAACTTGCTCTAAGAAAATTAAACGACCGATTACGCCTATCAATATTGTTATCTCGTTGAAACTCTGAAAGTAGTTCTCTAGTATAATAGAAATCTACTTCTTTTGTAATCCAGTCGGCTTTCAGAGCTTGTATCTCACTATCATCCACATCATCACGAAGTTTGACAATAATATTAGCATCAAGGACACACTTTATTGTAGCAGTAGTAAAAGATTGACTAAAAAGGTCCTCCCTCAAGGGTATAAACCAATATGTAGAAAAGTGCTCTTTAATACTCCTACTTCTTTTCGAATAGCCTTGTTGAAAACCATACCTTGACCAAAATTGAACCGCATGTTCATAGTCATCTCTGCATGTTAACCCAATACTAGAAAACTTCTGACCATATATTTTTATTATTTCATCAACTAAGTATGTTGACAACCCCTTACCTCTATGTTCTTTTTTTACACACAGATGAACTATTATCAAAGCCTGTCTTCCTTGGTTAACTCTAAAAAGCAAATACCCGAGCACCTCCTCTCCTTTACTAGCAACCAAAATATTTCTTTTTCTAGCAATTTCTTTAAACGCTCCTCGTGGAAGGTGCCCTAAAGTTCTTTTATTTGAATCTCCTAAGGCAATCACCTTATCTAAATTCACATTCCTATCAGATATAAATTCAAAGTTGTATTTCATACAGACCTAAAATTATAAAAAATAATCACAGCATAGACAATCCAAGCTAAGGGCTACATGCCTTGAGACAATTTTATAATTATGCTTCGTACCTAAATAATCTTTTCTTGAAACAAGAAGTAGAATAAATTCATCCTATACCCCTTATCTTTGCCCTATGACAAAAAAACACAAAGCTGGTTTTATAAGTATTATTGGTAAACCAAACGTGGGGAAATCTACTTTGATGAACCAATTGGTGGGCGAGAAGCTATCTATCATAACTTCCAAGGCTCAAACTACCCGTCATAGAATAATGGGTATTGTTAATGGCGAAATGGATGGCGATGAGTTTCAGCTGGTTTATTCTGATACCCCTGGTATTATTAAACCGATGTACGAACTGCACAACACCATGATGGAATTTGTGCATGGCTCGCTAGAAGACGCAGACGTAGTGCTTTTTGTCACAGATATTTTTGAGAAATACGACGAAGAAGATGTTATCCAAAAACTAGGAAAATCTGACGCTCCACTGCTTTTAATCATCAATAAGATTGACTTGGCTACCCAAGAGCAGGTAGAAGAAAAAATAGAGCATTGGAAATCCATTCTAAACCCAAGAGAAATTCTGAGTATTTCTGCTCTTGAAAACATTGGCGTGGAAGGACTTTTTGAAACGGTTGTAAAACTACTGCCTATTCATCCGCCATATTTCCCAAAAGATGCCCTTACAGACAAACCTGAAAGATTTTTTGCGGCCGAAATACTGCGTGAGAAAATTTTCACCAACTACAAAAAAGAGATTCCTTATAGTTGCGAGGTGGTCATAACGGAATTTAAGGAAGACGATGATATCATAAGAATCTATGCCGAGATTTATGTGGAGCGAGCTTCACAGAGAGCAATTTTACTTGGACATAAAGGGGAGAGAATTAAGAAAGTAGGCACAGAGGGGAGAGAAGAGATGGAGGCATTCTTCGAAAAGAAAGTATTCCTTCAGCAGTACATCAAAGTGGAACCAGATTGGCGTTTAAAAAAAGACAAAATAAAGCGATTTGGGTATTAATAGATGGCCCGACCAAATTCTATCCTAACTGGGCTATAGAAGTCATAAATTTTCAATTGCAACCTGAAAAGAACACCACATTAGCATAAAATGATTTACCTTCTTCTAAGCATTCTATTTTCGGTTTTGTTATTGGTTAATTTCAGACTATTCCCAAGGTTTGAAGTCAATACCCTGCATGCCATTTGTTTAAACTACATCGTTTGTTTTGCAACAGGAATGTTGCTCATGCCAGCAGGGCAATCTTTCACCCTAGACTTGTCTCAAAACTGGACATGGTATTGCTTAGCACTAGGGGTCGGTTTTATCATCACTTTTGTTTTATCTGGCTTATCTACACAGAAAGCAGGAATTACCATTACTTCTTTAGCAAATAATGTTTCTCTAGTTATACCCGTACTCGTCAGTTTACTACTTTTAGAAACCTACGGAAAGGCTTTTGACATTTTTAATTATTTTGGACTTTTCTTGGCCATTGTGGCGGTGGGCTTAGCCACTTATCAAAAATCTAAAAGTGGATTAAGTTCTTCTTTATCTAGCTGGTATTTGCCATTAGGAGTGTTTCTGATGTATGGAATCACCAATTCGGCCATCAATTACCTGAATTTAGCATTTATCCCAAATCCTGAATTAACGATTCCTGTCACTTTGGTTATGGTTTTGGGAGCCGCCATAGCAGGCGTTATTCTATTGATATTTAGCTTAATAAAACACAAAGAAAAGTGGCAATGGAAAAACGCTCTGGCTGCCGTTTCTCTGGGCATTCCCAATTTCTTATCGTTTTACTTGATCATACTCGCACTTACCTCTTTTGGAAATAGTGGTGCTTTTGTTTACCCTATTTACAACATTGGGGTCATTGTTTTATCTGCCGTGGTGGCAGCCCTCTTTTTTAAGGAAAAACTGAAACAAATCAACAAAATAGGCTTTGTATTGGCTCTAGTAGCCTTGTTTCTAATCTCTTACCAAGAGTTTTCTAGTATGTTTTAAGAAAACACAAAGGGTTTTATTGCACTATTACATGATTGCCCTGCACCTTTATTCGCTCCATATACCGAAAAAAGGACATTGCCAAGCATAATACTCTTTCTTTCAGTATCTTTGCAGCCCTTTTGAGAAAAAGGGGTTAATTTTAGAAAAGTAAAGGAATTATTATGGCAAATATCGTAGCAATAGTTGGACGCCCAAATGTAGGCAAATCAACCTTATTCAACAGGTTAATAGAGCAACGTATGGCCATCACCGATAACGAATCGGGGGTTACAAGAGACCGCCATTATGGTGAGTCTGTATGGACAGAAAAATATTTTACAGTAATAGATACAGGTGGGTATGTGGTAGGCTCGGAAGACACTTTCGAAGGAGCCATTAGAGATCAAGTAGCCTTAGCATTAGACGAAGCCACTGTGGTGCTTTTTGTAGTAGATACCATGACTGGTTTGATAGACTTAGACAATGACTTTGCCAATGTGCTTCGTCGTTCTAAAAAGCCAATCATTGTGGTCGCCAACAAAGCGGAAACATTTGAAAGACAATCATTGGTAGCCCCTGAATTTTATTCTCTGGGTATGGGAGAAGTTTTCCCAATCTCTTCTACAGATGGATCAGGAACCGGTGAGTTATTGGACGAAGTGGTCAAGCATTTTGAAGATGACGGCATAGAGAATCCAGATGAGGGTATTCCGAGGATCGCTATTCTAGGTAGACCAAATGCAGGAAAATCTTCCTTCTTGAACGCTCTTTTGGGAAAAGACAGGAGTATCGTAACCGATATTGCTGGTACTACTAGAGACGCCATAGACACGCATTACAAACTTTATGGAAACCACTTTATCTTAACAGATACGGCTGGAATTCGTAAAAAAGCAAAGGTGCAAGAGAGCATAGAATTCTACTCTGTCCTTCGAAGCTTGAAAGCTATGGAGAGTGCTCAGGTTTGTATTATTCTTTTGGATGCAGAAAGGGGTTTAGAGGCTCAGGATATGCACATTATTTCTCATGCACATAATGCCAAGAAAGGCATAGTGCTGATGATGAACAAATGGGATTTGGTGGAGAAAAGCTCTAAAACCGCTGACCAGATGAAGAAAGAAATTCTGGAAAGGTTAGCACCTATGAACTATATGCCTATGGTTTTTGCCTCGGCACTAAACAAACAGCGTATTTTTCAAGTGATTGAAAAAGCGATGGAAGTTCATGAAGGTAGAGGAATGAAAATTCCTACTTCAAAGATCAATGAGGTCATGCTTCCTATTATAGAAAGAACACCCCCTCCAGCATTGAAAGGTAAATACATCAAAATTAAATATGTGATGCAGTTACCAACGCCTTCGCCTACCTTCGTTTTCTTCTGTAATTTACCTCAGTATATTCGTGAGGCTTACGAGCGATTTTTAAAGAATCAAATTAGAGAGCATTTCGGTTTTGAAGGTGTAACGATTACGGTTCTCTTCAGAAAGAAGTAAGAAAAGGCTCTAGTATTTTTTATTGTTTTAGATAGCTGTTGCTCATAAAGACGTAACTTAGAGATAATCAACATCTTTATGAGCCGACCGCTACCATTTTTTCTATTGCTTTGTGCACTTTGGGCCTGTGAGAAAACAGAGGTACCTCAAAGGGAATCCACAAGACTTAAAAGCTATAGGTATGTGCATTCTGAGGCAGATAAAATAGAAGTCTACACGGGCACCTACATATACAACGATGCCAACCATTTAGTAGCGGAAAAACAAAATGATACGACCTATCTTTTGAGCTCAAATCAGATAATACCTGTAAAAACAACTATTTCTTATAGCTACGACAAAGAAGGCTACCTTATCAAAAAAATACAAGACGCTCTAAGTATAAGACTCACGGCCACCACAACGACTACATATGAATATAGGAACGGCCTTTTATCCATAGAAAACCAAGGAAATAATGTCAGAGAATATAGATATGACAATGCTGGAAGACTCCTAACCACCATTTTCTTTTCCCTAAGCTCCGGAAATAAAACAGTGGTAAACTACGATGACGAAGTTCCGGAACAACTGGTAAAAATCAGTGATGGATACATCTTTACACAAGAAAACGAAAAGACCTATTTAGATCAGAATCTCCTTCTAAAAAGATATGAAAAGTTTCAAGATGGCAAATTGGTTTTTGAACAAGACTATACGCTCGAGAAAAACGGCTTGCCGCAATCTGCCCTTCCAAAATTCAAGGGCTTTCCAAAAATCAAGGCTTTCGATTATAGAAAGGGAATTGAAAAACTGATAGTCACCTACAAAACAATCAACGGTGAAAGAATCTTATCTGACAAGAAAATGCTCACCAATAGCTTTAACTCGGATGGCTTTTTAGTTAAAAATATTGGATACGAACATATCAATCAAGAAACCACTAAGCCGCTTTATAGAAATCTTTCTTTCGAATATTTTTACGAAAAATACTAACGCAAAAATATCCTCTTCGTCGTTTTTCCGCTCTTTGAATACACCTCCAAAAGATAGCTTCCTGCTGCTAAACCGTCTATTCTTAAATCTGATGTATTGCTAAACTTCTTTACCAAATTACCGGATAAGGTATATAATGAGACCCCGTAAATGCTCTCTTTAGATTCTATTTTCAGTACCCCATTGGTTGGGTTCGGGTAAATGAGAATTTTCTGGATAATTGGCTCTGCCGCTAAAATTAACTCCTTCTCCATTTCTGCGAAATTGATGAATATATCTGCATTCTCTCTGTTCTTCCCTTCTAGCGTTCCAGCTCCATTTCTAAAAACCATGCCTATTCTATACCAAGTAGCACTTGTAGGCACTGCTGCAAAATACTTATTGGGTGTTATCGTGATTTCCCATTTGCTATCTGAACCTGCCACCTTCTTCATTTTCCCTATGCCATCATCTTTCCCCCAGTTGCCAACGGTATATCCCCAATCTTGACTGGCAGCAGCATTGGTAATAATACCTGCATGCATATAAATCTCACTGGCACCCGTTAAGCCAGCCGTACCATTTGTTCCTGCCAGGGCTGCATCCAAAGTTATCGTAATAGGGGTATCCTTATAAAACGCTTCAGGGTTTACTTTCACCACATCACCTTCCGATTTCAAATTCAACCAAATGATTTCATTTCCATAGCCCAAGCCCTTTGTTAAAGTATCCTTACTAGAAAAATAAAGCCCTATTCTGAAAATTTCTTCATTTTCTGGTACCCCGAAAAAGCTTCTAGGGTTCATGGCTATTTGCCAGATATTTTGCTCCGCAGAGCCTAAAGAAAGCTGATTTTTAGATGAAATATTATCGACTTTATATTTCAGCTTCACGCCATTGGGGCCATCCGTCACCACGCCACCAACCAAATAAATATCCGCCAAGTCCTTAAAGTCCTTTGCACCTAAACTTTGAGCAAGATTCGCTTTCAAATAAAGTGTCACATCCATACTGCCAGAAAAAATATCAGCCTCCGTAAAAACGATCGGGTCAAAAACAGTGACTAGATCCTTCCTCGCTTCCATTTTTTTAGTGGTGTATATTTGAAACTCACCGGGGCTTAGCTTCACCGTGGTCTTATTACCAGAAAGCACTAAAGAGTCGGTAGAGAAATAGCTAAACCAAGTTCCTGAAGCAGGGAAAGTCACTTCTTTGGATTGCTCTTCAATATCGAAATTCCCAATAATGACAGCGTCCATTTCATCGGCTTCAAAACTGAGCTGCTTGATGCTACCGCTTAATGTTTTTGTCAACTTGCCATCAGAAAATGTAGCCCTATGGTTTTGAACTAAACCAATGATAGCGGCATGAGCTTCCAATAATTTCTGACGCTCTTCTTGCTTATAATAGGCAAGCCCGTTTTCTCCCCAAACTTGTGGTTTGACCCCCACTCTACCATTAAAGTCTATACCTACATCATATCCCAATTCCTGAAACTGCCACATCATTTTAGGACCTGGCAAAGGATAGAAAAAAGCGGCCAACATCTTAATCCTATTTAAAGCTACCAATTCATCATGAATTGCGTAAGTGGTGGTTTTGACCAAACTATTATCGGCCTTATACATGAGTCTTTCTTCATCATGACTCTCCATATAGGAAACCATCCCATGGTCATCTGCACCAGAAATGTTAGAAGACGTGTTTCCTGTCAATAAATCACCATAACTGTGTGTATGATTCCCCCATGTTAGCATTCCTGCTTGTTGCAATTCATCTTCCTCCGCAGCCGCTGCAAAGTGCTCTAAAATCACATAGGCATCCTTATCCTTCTCCCAAATCTTCGACGCCATCCTTTTTAAAATAGCAATTCTAGTGTCATCCTTCTGCCCCCACTTATCTACATTATTTGAATTCTGCGTTTGTGTAAAACCCTTAGAAAGGTCAAAACGATAACCATCAAAGTGAAATTCTTTGAGCCAATACATATTTACGTCATCTACAAAAGACTGTGTATAAGGACTCTCATGGTTAAAGTCATATCCAACACTAAAAGGATGTGTAGCATCTTGGTTAAACCATGGGCTATTGATGGCCGGCTTGTTTTTAGTCTTATCCCAATACATTTTCACCATCGGGTTTTGACCGTAAGCATGATTAAGCACCATATCCAATATCACCGCAAAACCCTGTTCATGTGCCGTTTGAATAAAATTCTTTAAAGCATTCTTAGACCCATAATATTTATCTGGGGCAAAAAAGTAACTGGGATTATAACCCCAACTTTCATTACCCTCAAATTCCATAATAGGCATTAGTTCTATGGCGTTTACGCCCAGTTTTTTCAAATAGCTCAGCGTATCTGAAAGGTCCTTATAATTATGGGAGCCAATAAAGTCTCTAACCAATAGCTCATAAATAATCAAATTTTCCTTTGCTGGCTTTGACCAAGAACTTTCAGAATCCCGCCATTCAAAAGCTTTTTGACCTGTTTGTAAAACAGTAGCTACGCCAAAATCTCTTCTATCATAGGTGGGCAAATTTGGATAAACACTTGGTTCAATGTACTCGTCGTTCCACGGGTCTGCCACCTTATCGGCATAGGGATCACCCACTTTTATGTCCTCTCCTAACCAATACTGAAAAACATATTCCTTGCCCGGAGTAAGGTCACTGAGCTCCAACCAAAACATTTCACCATCAGGCGTTTGATTCATCAAGAACTCATCCTTTATTTCCCAATTATTAAAATCTCCGACTACATGGGCAAATTCCTTCCCTGGAGCTTCTAACACCAAAATGGCCTTTGAGGCATCTTCTAGGTAATTTATCCCTTTTCTAATCCCAGCCGGAAGTTCTTTTGTACTTATGGTTCTACGAATCACAAATTGATAATTCTTAGTTATTTTTTGGGTGTCAGACTCAAAGATAGCTTCTGCTAAGATTTCAACTTTACCCGTTTGGCTTGGTATATATTCTGCCTTAATTTCTTGCTGATTCTCAACAGATTTTAGCAATTCAAAGCCTTTTCCGAAGTCTAAATATAAGGAAAGCTTACTAGCAACAGATGAAGCCTTAGCTGCAAAAGTTTGAGCTTGTTTCTCTGTAAAATAAACAGTCGTGTTTAGTGGTGCCGTGATTTGAACATAATTACTGACATCCAAATCAATAAATATGTCGCCATTGGAAGAAACTGTGCCTCCGTTAAAATTACCAGCCGTGCCTTTACCTTCCTTACTTCCATCTGCGTTTCTAAAAACCATGGATAATCTAAAGACGGTGCTGCTAACTGGTACGCCATAGTACTCTCTGACCTTCGGAATTTTAATAGACCAGAGATTTTGCTCTCCTATCACTTTGGTCATTTTTCCAATGCCATCATCTTTGCCCCAATTCCCAATCACATACTCCCAAGAAGTACCAACAGGCCCCGTTAATACGACACCAGAATGCATATAAACAGAAGTAGCATTCAGCAAACCTGCCGTGCCTTTGGAAGCATCAAACAGAATTTCTATTTCGTCATCTACACTGGGGCTTTCAGGAGCGACTTTTACAATCTGAGCCTGAACGGTTATCAGACTAAATAGAAAAAGAAAAGAGAGCGTTAGTTTTTGCATTTCAACAGGTTATTGTCTTGCAAAATTAGACCTAAACGCTCTCTTATGCGACCCGATTTACGACAAGCCGCCAATTTTTATATGCTGCCTTTATTCCCTTAAAGGCTAATATCAAGTGCCGTTTTATAAATAGACACCAACTTACCTGTTTTCCAAGACCTTTTGATTCTCTTAATATCCTTATTTATCTGAATTTAAAACCAAACTAGGGTTAAACGGATAACGACCAAAGTCTTTCCCATAAACGGCTAAACCACCGCCGTTATTAACGGTCAATTTAACCGTAAGCTGCCCATCCTTTTTCAAAGCCTTTAATTGGTTTTGCGTAAGTGGCACTTTAAGCATATACCCATAACTACCCGCTTCATGAAGGAGTCCGTCTTCTTTTTGGCTATGCCAGCTCAATATTCCTCTGTGATCTGCTGGATCATCTTCTAAGCTTACATTTTTTAGCGTCACGCCATTAATGGCCACCGAAACTTTTGAAGGAAATTTGGTTTCATCGGTCATAGGATATGCGTTTTTGTTTTGACTTGGCTCCGCAATGGCACCCAACATATAATCCATATCAATCAAATCTATACCACCTCTGTCTTTTGCAAAAAGCTCCTTGGCTCCTAGCTCCATCAAAAGGTAACCTGACTTTACATTTTTAACATCTCCGCTAAACACATACTCAAAAGAACCGTTTCCGGTACCATTCATTTTCAGACCATCCATGACGTCCCAACTTTTTATAGACCAATCTGCTTTTTTAACCGCTTTCGGTGATACCTCTAATACAGAAAAGCCCGTTGGTAGCTTACCTCCACCCACTTTGAAGTTCATAAAATTATGATGGAGTGCTCTTCCATTCATATCCTTCAATATTAGAGCCACCGTATATAAGCCATCATTTTCTGGCATTTTAACACTTAAAGGAGCCTCTCTTTTTTGCATCCAAGGTGTATAATCTATTGTTTTAGATTCGGCTGGCATGCTTACGTTATTCCCTAAAACGTCTATCCCAGTCACTTGATACGTTAGCGTCATTTTAGATTGCGGAAGCACCTCACCGGTATGGCACGAAATAAAAACGGGCACAGATGCCATAGCACCAGCTTTGGCAGTTTGGGTTATATCTTGGCCTGTAGAAACATAAAAAAGTGAATGAAAATCTTTGTCTTTCATCCCCTTTACTATTTCATTCAAACCCGTATACTTCATGGTTCTATCGAAACGCCAGTAGCCATTCCACTCATTAATAACATCATGATGCTCGGTATATAACCAACCAGCCATCTTGGGATGCTGTCTGAAAACATTCATCATTCTGTGGTAGTCATAACTCCAATCTATATCTCCCGTGCTACCGTCATAACCCCAAACGTTACCACATTCAGAATTTATCATAGGCTGATTTCCTTGAGCAAATCCTTCCTTAAAATCTGATGTGCTGCCAGCAAAGGTGTTTTTATCTAAATTGGTCATAAAAGCCTCCCATTCATAGCCTGGCAAATAGGAATGCCAAGAATTAATGTCCGTTTCGGTATGTCCTGCTCCACAGCAAATAGAGTTGTCTTCCACCAAACGTGTCTGGTCTAAAGACTTAGCTAAATAATACATAGACGCCACCCAATACTGTGTTTTAGGCAAGTATTTTTCTTGAAGCTTGCCATTCTCGTTTTTAACTTTCGTCTTCAAGCCCCAGGTCTCGTTAAAGGTAATCCAAGAGAAAATAGAAGGATGATTAAAGTCACGCTTTATCATTTCACGAAGGGTATACTCCGATTCCTTTTGAGCGTCAGCGTCTGGTTCTCCCCAGCTATTTGGCAAATCCGCCATGACTAAAAGGCCTAGTTTATCTGCCCAGTAAAGCTTTCTTGGAATGTCTATTTTGATGTGCGTTCTAAGTCCATTTAGACCAATATCCTTACATAACTGAATCTCATTTTTCATAAACTCATCGGAAGGAAAAGTATAAAATCCGTCTGGATGGTAAGACTGGTCTAGTGTCAGTTGCAGATAAAGTGGCTTATTATTGAGTGCCACATAGGGAATATCTGTACCCGGTAAATTGGTCACCGATATCTTACGCATACCAAAATAAGATTTTACTTTGTCGTCTGCCACCATAGCGGTAACCTCATAA
Source organism: Arcticibacterium sp. (assembly GCF_055134445.1). NCBI lineage: Bacteria > Pseudomonadati > Bacteroidota > Cytophagia > Cytophagales > Leadbetterellaceae > Arcticibacterium > Arcticibacterium sp. The sequence continues at coordinate 65,889 of NZ_JBSRVI010000159.1, read as the reverse complement.
AGATATGGATCTTCTATAGACCATAAATGTGCATTGGCTAAATCAAAGGTCGCTTCAAAACTTTTTTGACCCGCCTTAATTATAGTCTTAAAAGCATTTCCTACACCTGCCACAGAGAGTTCAAGGGTTTCCTCTTTCATAGTCGCCTGCCCTAGCTCTCCTTTGATGGTAAATTGCCCTTTGTCAATATCTGGAATAAAATGAAGGTAATCTATATAGGTAGCTCCTCTTGCCTCTAGGTAGGCCGTTTGCCAAATCCCTCTGGCATTTCCGTAACCTTGCTTACCGTAAAGTGTAAACATTCTACGGGCGTCATCCACTCTTACCACCAAGTTTTGAGTTTTTCCGTAGGTCAAATGCTCTGTCAAATCAAAAGAAAATGGCGTGTAGCCTCCTTCATGTTTTCCCAAAAGTTTTCCATCAAGCCAAACCGTAGTCTCCCAATCGGAAGCACCAATCGTGAAAAAAGTACGTTTTCCTTTCCAGTTTTCAGAAACAGTAATGCTTTTTTTGTACCAAGCTATATCGGCCTCATCTGCTACTCCCGAAAGTTTAGAACCCCACGGAAAAGGCACGTTTATTTCTTTGGAAAAATCTGCAGTTCCGGAAGTCCAGTTTTTACTGAGACCTACATTAAGGCTGTCAAATTCGAATTCCCAAATGCCATTTAAGTTTTGCCAGTTTGTTCTTTCAAAGTCTGGTCTTGGATGCTCTGGCAAAGGTATGCCTTGCCCCATAGCGAAGTTTAGCCCTATAAAAAGGGCTACTATGATGTAAATTGATTTCATTTAATAGGGTTGAATTATATAAAATTACTGAATAGGGATCAATCATCAGTACCTCTACTCCCCCACCAATCTGCGTTGGGTTTGTAACTTTCTGACAACATTTGCTTTCTTTCTTTTTCTAATTTAGGTAGTAATATCTTTTTGTTCTTTTCTAGAACAGCATTATATTTTCTTTGGTCAAAAATAGGATCTTGGGCAGCAAACGTTGCTTCAGAAGTATTTAACCATGCTTTCAATTTTGTCAACAGTTCCGCTGTTTTTACAGATTGACTTTGGCTTAGGTCAATTCTTTCTTCAGGGTCTTTTTCAAGATTATAAAGTTCGTTTCTTTCGTCTTCCCAATAATGAATAAGCTTCCAATTACCCGATCTAATCATGGAAGAAGGCTCGCCGCCCTGGTTTCCATAATGCGGATAGTGCCAAAACAAATCTCTAGAGATCTCCTTTTCTTGTTTAATAATAGGTAAAAGACTCATACCATCTAAATACTGACCTTCTATGGCAGACAAACCTGCCAAATCTAAAAGCGTGGGATAGAAATCCATACCAATCACTTTATCTGAGATTTTTCTAGGAGTAAGGCCTGGAACAGATATTAAAAAAGGCTCTTTTATGCCTCCCTCCCACTGATACCCTTTACCTCCACGAAGTGGAGCATTTGAGGTAGAAAACGCATCTCCAGAAGCCACGCCCCCATTATCCGAAGTAAAAACGACGATGGTGTTTTCAGCCAGACCAAGTTCTTCAAGTCTTTTAAGCACTATTCCTACGGCATCATCCATGGTTTCTACGAGCCCACCATAAACAGGATTATCCTGATGCTGACGAATGGGTAAAACCCTTTCCATTTCAAAACCTGAATCCGCTATACCCGCCTTCTTTGCTTTGTTTTGATATTTTTGCCACTTCTCTTCTGTCGTCTGGATAGGACCATGTACTGCGTAAAAAGATAAAAATGCGAAGAAAGGCTTTTCTTTATTTTCTGAAATAAAATTGGCTGTTTCGTTGGCAAGCCTAATGGATAGATTCTCTCCATTTTCTCCATCTTTCATTTTAGGGTTTTCATAAGGCGAAAAATATCCGCCAAACGGACTACCAGCATGGTAACCTCCAATATTAATATCAAAACCATGATCTTCTGGATAAGAACCTTCACCACCTAAATGCCATTTACCTGCAAAAAACGTACGGTATCCCTGTGCTTTGAAAGCTTCAGCCATAGTCGTTTCTTCTTGCGGTAGCTGGTGAATATAAGAAGCCGGTAAAAGCTTGTTTTCTCGTCCAACCGTACGCCAATCCGTACCCGATTTTGCTCCAATCCAGTCTGTTATATGTAATCGAGCCGGCGACTTCCCTGTCATGATGGCGGCTCTTGATGGGCTGCAAACCCGACTAGCGGCATAACCATTGATAAAGTTTAAACTCCTAGAAGCGAGGCCATCAATGTTTGGTGTTTCGTAATAACTGCTGCCTGTATAGCCAAGGTCATGATAACCCAAATCGTCCGCTAGAATAAAAACTACATTAGGCCTTTTTTGAGCCTGCACTGCAACTCCGATGAATAGCATCAGGAGCACTCTTAAATAAATCATTTAATAATATGGTTGAATAGACGGGTGAATTTACGAAAAAAATGAATCAAGCATTCTGCTAGTATAGAAATGAAATTATAAATAGTTTTAATGACCCATTATTATTAATGAGGCTTAGACCTAACATTTATTTGACCCAATATGAAAAAATTAAGTTTACTCTTTCTCTGTTCACTCCTTCTCTTTATTGCCTGTAAAAAAGATCCTAGTAAAGAAAAAATCACCGTCATTTTTGATACCGATGCCAATAATGAACTCGACGACCAGCATGCTTTAGCTTACCTCTTAAGTAATGGCGAGTTTTTTGACATCAAAGGGGTTACTGTAAACGCCACACCTAGCGGAGGAGAAATTGAAGAACATTATAATGAGGCAGAGCGGATCTTAAAACTCTATAATTTAAATGGACAAATTCCCCTCTTAAATGGAGCTAATGCCAATTTTGAAGAAATTATAGCTTCTGATTCACTAAGAAACGACGGTTCGGATGCCGTGGACTTTATGATTGAATCTGCCAATAAAGGCCCGTTGACTATAATAGCTGTTGGTAAATTGACCAATGTTGCTTTGGCGGTAAAACAAGACCCCACTTTTGCTGAAAAAGTAAGATTGGTTTGGCTTGGTTCTAACTATCCTAAGCCTGGAGAATACAATCAAAACAGTGACCCTGCATCTATGAATTATTTGCTGGACTCCAATATCCCTTTTGAAATGGTGACCGTAAGATATGGCGAACCTTCTGGTACAGATGCCGTGAAAGCTCTCCAATCGGATATTCAAAAAAAAATGCCAGGATTAGGACCTGAAGCTACAGAAGAAATTACAGGAAGGCACGGTGGCACTTTTAAACATTTTGGCGATTACGCTATCGACCTTTTTGATCATATTACCTTACATGGAACACCACCTTCAAGACCACTTTTCGATATGGTGGCAGTAGCCATTATCAAAAATCCAGCATGGGGTGTTGCCAGAGGAATACCTGCCCCAATTTTAGAAAATAACGAGTGGAAAGAAAGACCAAACAATGCAAGGAAAATCACGCTTTGGGAAAACTTTGATATAGAAAGTTTGATGACAGACTTTTATAACCGAATGGAACATTACACCCTCCCTAATACAAAATAACCCGTATGAAAAATCCAAAAATCTTAGTCATAGGTAGTGCCAACACAGACATGGTGGTAAAAACCACCAGACTCCCTAAACCTGGCGAAACCATTTTAGGAGGTGATTTTTTCCTTTTCCCAGGCGGAAAAGGGGCAAATCAGGCGGTATCTGCAGCCAGACTTGGCGGACAAGTGACCTTTGTATGCAATTTAGGAAATGATGTTTTTGGCAAACAATCTCTGGAAGGTTTTGAAAAAGATAAAATTGACACTTCACTTATAAGTTTGGAAGAAAACAAACCTTCTGGAGTAGCGGTCATTACCGTCAATGAAAATGCAGAAAACACGATAGTGGTCGCCCCTGGAGCAAACGCCAGTTTGATTCCTGAAAAGATTCTAAAATTAGAGTCCTCTTTTGCAAATGCTGACATTATTTTAACCCAATTAGAAATCCCGCTAGCGAGTACTGAGACCATTGTTAATTTGGCAAAAAAGTATAATAAGAATCTCGTACTTAACCCTGCTCCAGCCAATGCCTTATCCGCAAACATTTTAGAAGGACTCTTTCTAATTACCCCGAACGAAACAGAGACAGAACTCTTGACTGGTATCTATCCCGACTCCATAGAAAAATGTAAAATCGCAGCAGATATTTTAATGGATAAAGGCGTTAAAAATATCATAATCACCTTAGGAAAACAAGGAGCATTTTATGCTTCAAAAAATGAAAGCTTCCTAACAGAAAGCAAAAAGGTGAAAGCCATTGACACTACTGCAGCCGGCGACGTTTTTAATGGTGCCTTAACGGTGAGCTTAGCACAAAACAAATCTTGGAAGGAGTCCATCGCATTTGCCAATAAAGCTGCCGCCATTTCTGTGACCAGAATGGGAGCACAGAGTTCTGCTCCGTACTTAAAAGACCTAGACAATTAACCCAAAAACTATAATCATGTTTATCATTCAATCATATGGACTGGCAGTTCTTTTTTGTGTCATCACCATGCTCTCATGGGGCTCTTGGGCCAACACCCAAAAGCTAACTTCCTCATCTTGGCGTTTTGAGCTGTTTTATTGGGATTATGTTATAGGAATAGTAATTTTTGCATTACTTTTTGCTTTGACGGCAGGTAGTTTAGGAACCGAAGGCCGTTCCTTTATAAAAGACTTAGGTCAAGCTGAAATGCCCAATATTATATCCGCATTTGGGGGAGGAATACTTTTTAATGCGGCCAATATTCTTCTCGTAGCGGCCATTTCTATTGCCGGTATGTCTGTGGCATTTCCCATTGGTATTGGGCTAGCCTTAGTTATTGGTGTTATTGTGAACTATATAGATGTTCCTGTTGGCAATCCAATCTGGATCTTTGGAGGTGTTGGTCTTGTGCTTGTTGCTATAATTCTGAATGCAATATCCTATAAAAAGCTTACCCAGACTCAAGAAAAAGTACCAAATAAAGGGCTTATTTTAGCTGTGGTGGCTGGTGCTCTTATGGGGCTTTTCTATAAGTATGTAGCTAATTCAATGTTTCCAGACTTTGCCATGCCGATTAATGGAAAACTTAGCCCCTATTCTGCTGTTTTTGTCTTCAGTATCGGGATTTTCGTAAGCAATATTATTTTCAATACCTTGCTCATGTTTAAGCCATTTGAAGGCAAACCCGTTTCATATAATGACTACTTCAATGGAGGCAGAAGGAATCATCTTATGGGAATTCTCGGCGGTTTAGTTTGGTGTTTAGGAATGTCTTTCAGCATCTTAGCTTCCGATAAAGCCGGACCGGCCATTTCTTATGGACTTGGTCAGGGAGCCACCATTGTAGCGGCTATCTGGGGAATTTTTATTTGGAAAGAATTCAAGGAAGCCCCTAAGGGCGTTTCCGCCATATTGAATATGATGTTAGCCCTTTACGTGATTGGATTAGGGCTCATTATTATGGCTAGGTAGTCAATAGAATTATAAATAGGTAACCATTTCTGTCACCAAAATGGGGGCACAGAGTTCTGCTCCGAATTTATCGGAATTAAAAGATTAAGGACACCCACCCCCTATCTCAGCCCTGAAAACAGTAGCAGCTCCTCCTGTAGGAGCTACGGAGAAACCAGGTAAAAGCTGTACATTATTTACCCCTTGGAAGAGCACATTATTGGTGTTTAGGATTTGGCTGTTGGCTTTTAAAATGGGTATGTCGCTTAGGCTTGGATTTGTGCCATCGGGTATTTGAATATCTACTACCGCCTGCCCGTATTCATAAGCTCCCATATCTGGAAGACCTACTCTGGTAAAGCCAGTGATGTCTTCCGCGGGTGCTCCTGTAGCAGTTCCTGCATTTATGGCCGGAGAGTTGCATTTTAATTGCAGGAAGCCATTAGCGGCATCTACGAATTGGGGGTTTTGGTTGTAAACCATATTGCTAATACTACTAATTCCGCCATTTGAATTATTACTGAGTGCCGTAGAATCAGCTTCAGGAATTAAGGAATGGCTTATGGTTAATGAGCTAGAATGATTGTAAAAAGAATTTCCCTGACCACTTCCTGAATTTTCCCAAAAAATAGAATTGATGATACTTGGAGAAGATTTATCATTAAACACCCCACCGCCTGCAAATGCTGAGTTTCCTTTAAAAGTGGTATTACTTATAGAAGGAGAGAAATATTCACTATACAGCCCACCCCCGGTATCAGCTGAGTTTCCTTCGAAGATAGCATTACTTATAGTAGGAGAAGATAAACTATTATACAGCCCACCCCCGGAATTAGAAACTAAATTCTCATGAAAGGTAGTATTGATTATACTAGGATTAGAAGAAGAATTATACAGCCCACCCCCGAAATACGCAGCGTTTTCTTGAAATGTAACATTGCTAATACTAGGAGAAGATAAATAATTATACAACCCGCCCCCAAAACTCTTAGAGAAAGTTCTTGTTGAAAAGACAATGTTTCCAGCACCATCAGCATTCCCCGCTTTCATATAAAAACCATCAATAATAGCAGCCGAGGTCAAATTAGCTGTTATCAATATATGGTAGGCATTCTCGGTATTATTTGTAATGGACAGTGTTGCTCCACTTCCTGAAACTATATCATCTTCATTAAGGTCTCCGTTTAGGTTGGTAGGATTTGCTTTCCAATCCCGCTCAGAAAGCAAAGTTTCTGTGCCCCTAAAACCACCGTAAATTTCCATATTATGGGCTAAATGAAAGGCATTATTTCTGTCCAAAGGCCCGGTAGAGACAGTACCATCTGGTGCTTGAGTAGGATAATAAGTACCTGCCGCCACCCAAATAGCTAAATCACCACACTGATTATCTATGCCCAATTGAAAGTCTTTATAGGCATTGGCCCAGGTGCTTCCATTATTATTGCCAGTGGCATTGTGTTTTACATAAATGGCATTGGTAAACGGGTTATTTCCTTGAAACTCATAAGCCCCCATATCTACCACGCTAGTTCCAAAGGGTCTTTCATTTCCTGCCAAATCTGTGGAAAGTCCTGTGGCAATCCATGCGGTATTGTCTCCTGTATTTATGGCTGGAGAGCATCCACTTAAACTTAAATCGCCGTTGGTGGCATCTACAAATTGTGGGGCTTGGTTGTAAACCATATTGTTAATACTTGTAATCCCGCCATTAGCGTTATTACTGAGTGCCGTAGAATCAGCTTCAGGAATTAAGGAATTACTAATGGATAAAGAAGAATTTTCATTGTAAAATGAATTCAGCAACCCATTTCCAGAATTTTCCCAAAAAATAGAATTGACGATACTTGGAGAAGAAGATTCGTTATTGTACAGCCCGCCACCGTTATCTGTTGCTGAGTTTCCTTGAAAGGTAGTATTGCTTATACTTGGTGAAGAATAAGTAGAATTATACAATCCACCGCCAGATTCTGCTGCATTTCCTTGAAAGGTAGTATTGCTTATAGTGGTAGAAGAAGAAGAAAAATTATAGAGCCCACCGCCAGAAGTTGTTGCTGAGTTTCCTTGAAAGGTAGCATTGCTGATAGTAGTAGAAGAAGATTGATTAAACAGCCCACCACCAGATTCTGCTGCATTTCCTTGAAAGGTAACATTGCTTATACTTGGTGAAGAAAAAAAATAATTATACAGCCCACCGCCAAAATAGAGAGCTGAGTTTCCTAGGAAGGTAACATTGCTTATAATTGGTGAAGAAGAAAAATTATACAGCCCCCCCCCATAACCCTTATCGAAATCATTTGAATTAAATACTAAGTTTCCAACATCAGTAGCATTCCCTGCTTTCACCGTAAAACCATCAATTTTAGCGGCACTGGTTAGATTAGCAGTAATTATTACATGGTAAGCATTCTCAGTATTATTGATTATACTTAGTGAGGCACCACTTCCTGATATCACATCATTGTCACCAAAATCGCCACTAAGAATGGTCTCGTTAGTTGTCCAATCCCGATCAGAAAGCATGGTTTCCGATCCATCGAAGCCCCCATAGATTTGCATGTCTGTAGCTAAGTGGTAAGATTTGTCTCTAACAGTTATGCCATTTACCCCAATGGTATTTCCATCTGGTATTTGAGTGGGATAATACGTGCCTTTGGCCACCCATATTTCCGTAGTTCCGTAGGGATTGTCAATAGCATCTTGCAAATCTATAAAGGCATTTACCCAAGAAGCACCGTTTTTTGTACCACTAGTAGCACTGCTATCTACATAAATAATAGCTGGTATGGTGATGCCTTCATAGGCACCCATGTCTACGGTGGTATTTTGGATACGGGCATTGCCGGCAATATCTGTACTGACGCCACTTATGGCAGCATTATTACCTACATCTAATACCGGTGAGCCAGCTAAAATCCTAAAATCACCGCCCTCGGGATTAATTAGAAGGGGGTCTTGGTCATTGATATTGCCGTATCCCGATCCGAATGGACTCCCTTCCTGTGTTAGGCAAAATTGCACCGTAGGTACCTCTCCTGTTTCATCAAAATATATTTCATTAGTAGTAGAAGCACCTGAATAAGTACCTGTAGCCTCATTGTCCCAAAAAATACAGTTTTTGATAGTCGCGACTGAGTACAGCCTAAAAAGCCCAAGCCCACCACCATATTCCGCTGAATTTCCATAAAAAGTACAATTAATATAGCTATTATTTAATTGATTATCGTAGACGCCTCTAACAGAATTATAGGAAATGATGGAGTTTCTAATGTACGAGTACCCCAATGAGTAAAGATAAATACCGGGGCCTTTATTTCCCGAAAATGTGGAATTACGAATGTCAACTGTAGTATTAATTTTCAAGCCATGATTGACATTTTTTAATACCCTAACATTTACGATGCTTGTGTTATTCGTAGACCCGTCAATATTTAGCCCACCGCCATTATTCCCTATTATTGTTAAGTTGGCTAATTGTATGTTGCCTATACGTACATAAATGCCTCCACCCTCCGACCTGAAAAACTGGTTGCCGTTCAGTTGGATTGAACTGGAACCATTGGCATTTCCTCCTTTTATGGTTAAACCATCTAAAATGGGTGAAGTAGCGGTAGTTACCATAAACACATGATAAGCATTTTCGGCATTATTGTTTATAATTAGACTATCACCTATGCCGCTAACCACATCATCGGCATCAAAATCGCCACTAAGTATGGTCTCATTTGTCATCCAATCACGTTCTGAAAGCAATTCTTCCGTACCAGCGAAACCCCCATAAATTTTTATGTTTTTTGATAAATGAAAACTTTTATCACGATTATTCGTGGAAACACCATCAGGAGAAGATGTGGGCAAATAAGTACCCGCGGCTACCCAAATAAAGTCTCCGGCAGAGGTGGCATCCATCATAACTTGCAAACTGCTAGAGGCATTAGCCCAGCTAGTACCTGATTCATCACCAGAGGCTATGGGTTTTACATGCCATACTGTGGCCATGGCTAAAAAGCTTTGGCTTAGAAAAAGAAAAATCAGTAAAGTTTTATTAAAAACAGACTTCACTTTTCCATCTTTTAATAATAGCAAATGCTTACTTCTTGAAATCATTTCTTGTTGCATATTTTACGAGTTTAGATGAAGAACCCATGGTTTAATCCTTCCTCAACCTGGCCATTGAAATTTGCAGGAATCAGACGTAGGACTTTGCCGTAGCCTTCGTAAGGTGAGGCTATTTACAGGGAAACCACCATTTAGGCATGGGACATAATGTGGACAATCAATAAAGGGCTCTGAATGTGGACTCAGAGCTCTTTATTGAAAAAATCTAAATTCGTATTTATCAAAAGCTCAGCAAAAAGCTCTGTAACTCATTTTTTTCTAGGTTCTTTTTTTTAAGTAAGCGGTAGCGAGATTTTCTAATGCCATCATCGCTTATGCCCAAAATGCTCGTAACCTCATTGGAGTTCATATTCATTTTTAAAAACGAAATAAGCCTGATTTCGCTCTTTGTGAAACTTCCAAATATGGTTCTTAATGCCCTTAAAAAAACTTGATGAATGCCGCTAAATTCTTGAGAAAACTGGTTCCACTGCATAACACCTTAAATGTCTCTATTGATAACACGATTGCGGGTTTTATTCAAGGACTCATCTACATTATTCTTAACATGCTCCATCTCGTTTACTGTAATATTAAATTATGAAAGTATACTTGCCCTTCTCTTTCAATTTTTAAAAAATATGCCCCACTTTGCAAGTTTTTGGTGTCAACGACTACTAAATCTTCCTTAGCAGAAAGGTCCTTGTCGTACATGATTTCTTTCACAAAATTGCCATTGAAAGTAAATAAGTTTATTCTCATTAAAAGATCTGTACTGCCAACGAAATCAAGCTCTATTTCTCCTACTTTGTCAATTACTTCATAAGGCAAATGATAGGGTAGATCTAATAAATCCTCATTACTAGCATCGGTCTGGTTCATTATTCTCGCCTTGTCGGTGTTATTTACAAAAGAAGCAGCCACATTGTTAGGACAATCTTCCAGAATAGCCCTGAAAACTGAGCCACTCTTAACTTCGAATCCCGGTTTTAGCGTAATGGACTTTTCTCCTTTGAAAATTACGGTTGTTGGTGCTTCAATTTTCCCATTCGACTCCAATAATAATTTGTGATAAGTATTTTCGGCGATGGCTGTATTATCCACATTATTATTACTTTGATTAAATGCAACACCATTATTATCACAGTCATTTATGGCAACATCGTCATTAGTAATCGTAAGTATTACCGACGAATTATTTGTACCAAAACCATACTCCCCGCCTGTAGCGAGGCTAATGATTACAGTTTCATTGGGTTCCACCTGGGTATCCGCTTTGGGTTTCAAGAAAATGGTTTTTATCAATTGAGCGGAGTCCATTTTTACAGAACCTTCGTATCCCAGATTTGTTTTAGTAAAACTTGTTGTATAATCGCTCAGATACTCTGCATTACCTGCAATACTAAAATTGATTACTTCAGGATGAGGGATTTTTTCTGATAGTTGAAAAATTATAGCCAAAGAATCGGGACTATCTTCGTTTAATTGAGTGGTACCAGCTGATATAGTAGCCACATAGGGCGAGGAAGGTGCAGTGGCTTGTTTTACTCCAAAATTCCATTCAAATGAATTGGTATTATTATTACCAAAGGCATCTCGTATGTTATTTACACTAGCTGCATATCGCTCGGTTGATGATGAAAGGATGGAGCTGTTTGGTGTAATAATTAACTGATTTCCAAAACAGGCCAAAGTAGCCGGAACTTCTTGGTTATTGGATACTTTTTTCAAACTGAAATTTGTCCCGCTCAAAGCCGAACATTGTAAATTTTCATTGAATTTGATAGAAATCACATCGCCTAATTCATAAATACCGTCAGCGGGCTCCTGGTTGCCAAAAAGCAGTGGAGGAATTCGATCCACCGTACCATTGACAGGTACCGAAAGGATTGTTTGCAAACCACAAGTTAATACTGCCCTAAACTTATAATCACCGTCTGGCAATGCACTGATATTTATACTTTTTTGAGTACCAAAGCTACTATTTTGCAAATCAGCTTTGAGGAATTCAAAAGCCGGTGTTGATATCCAGGTATTAGAACCTGCTGCGGCATATTCAAACCTCACCTTATCAGCATCACCTAATGCATTGTATAGATAATCTTTAAACTCAATTGTAATTATATTAGACGAACCATTGACCTTGAAATCATTTTCGGGCATCGACAAACGAATTGGGCTACATGAATTGGCATATCCGGCCACCAGGCTTACTTCTTTCATGACATCCATGTAGTTTGGATCGCCGCTGCTACAGGCATCATAAGCTTGCAGGCGTATATCTCCCCACCTATTTTCAGGTGTACTGCCGTAAGCTTTCTCCACGCCAACATAAAAACTTGCAGTGGCTGCGTTGGCCGTTGGTTTAGTGTTTTCCGTAAATAAGGTGTATACTTTAGGTACCAGAAATGGATTTCCTTCATTGGTTATTTTAGCCCCTGGTGCACTACCGTCCACAAAACGCACATAGTAGTTACGAGTGACATCGCTGTCGATAAAACTGGAATTATAAAGCCTAAAATCAAAAACTATGGGTTGACCAGAAGTTTGATTTTCTAGTATCGGGTTGATCGCATAGAAATCAAAAACATCGCGGAATTGGCTACCAGGCTCATGTGGGCAGCTACTTGTACCACCCACCAGATCAAAAACAGGAGTTTTGTAAACGGGGTCCGTTTTGATATCTACAGAAAAATTATCGCCCGGATCATCATCTTTTAGGGTATAGCCCACTTGCCTATCTTGAATATTGTTTGTAGCATTGGTACCTCCAATTTCTTTTTTCAATCGAATGGTTACTCCTCCGGATAGACCTGACCCGGCTATTTCGGCACCCATTTCTACCGCAACACTGCTATCTATTCCTATTTCAAACTCCACAGAAATGGTACTTGAGTTTTCAGTATAAACGTAATTGGTGTATTCGCCTACGGCTCCATCAAAAGACCGGTTACGACTGAATGTGGCATTCTTTTTCAGCTGTTCGTTTCTATCAAGTGTTTGCTGCCATACGGATAATTGCCTTAGCAATGCCCTTTTGGTGGAATCATTGGCGGTAGTATTGCTGCCTTGTAAAAGCTGAGGAATGAGTGTGTTTTTAATGTGGTTTTCTGAGAAAATGAACTCGGTGGCAAAGCCGCTATCTGCTACCATAAATACGTCTTTAAGCTCAAAATTACAGGTAGCTTGTTTGTATTTCAGGTTTTTAACTATGGCTGTTTTGTAATTGGTGGCAGCACCTACAAAAATATCTCCGCCTGAGCCCACCACTGCTGGGTTATCCGAAGTTTTGAATGTGGTATTGGCTGTTAGCGTATGCACCTTTACCGTATCATTTACACTACGTTTGTTATAATTGTACTCTCCGGTGGCACTGACGTGAATCTCTGAAGATGTACTAATGCCAACTCCCGTCTCAAATGCAAAGCCAAGCTTGGCTGTAATCCAATCATCTTTTTCAATGGCCGAGGCATAAGATATCTGTTCAGTGGTTTCCACGGTTTTATTTTGCTCCAAAAAACTAAAGCTTCCATCTCCAGGTGGGTCTCTTAAGATTAAATAGGGTATCTGGGGTGAAGTAGTGGTAAAGCCACCTTCACTGGCTTTAATACCTGTGACAATGGCTTTTACTACTTTTGGTGTGGCAGGTCTGTTCCAATTATCACTAAAGGTGAATGAGATAGGTTTTGCATAGTTTTGGCCTCCATCCGTGCTAATATCACCACCTGTAAGAGTCAAAATACTGAGCCCATTCGAAGTTAGATAGTTTAATTTTTCATTATTTTTCTGAAGGTTAGAGGCATACTTTAAGGTATCGTCTTTAACTGGGCACAGTTTTGACGGATTGCCCTCAAATACCTTTACAGAAAATGTTCTAGGTACTAATTGCTTAAAAAGGGTGTATTCAGCATTTGGGTTAGGCCCTGTTAGATTACAGGCAGGTGCGTCCAAGCCATATACCTCTATTACAGGGCTTTCATGGAAAAATAGATTCATGGTGGCATCGACATCTGTAATGTCTCGAATCAGTATTGAGTCTGGCAATGCATTTAAAAAATTGACCATATCGCCTGCATTTAGGTCATTATTGGGAATAGAAGTCGGCAAATTTGTAATGCTATTCACCTGAACTTTATATTTACCTGCTGGTAATCTCACTTTCGCATACCCATTATTAGTAGTATTAACAGTGAGTTTTATTTTTGAATTAATGGGGTCTATTTTGGTAAAAAGCAATTCCGCAGAACCTACCGACGGGTAATATTCACAGTCTTTAGCCACGTTTACAGTTATGAAATGCGTGGTGGTATCGTTAAAGTTGATGCCCGAAACCACATTGCCATTGCCTACCGTTACCTGTGTTTGTGCAGGAGCAAATTGATGCGAATGAAATTGTGGTTTTATTATATAATTGCCCGAATTGAGCTTAATGGTACTATATTTTCCATCAGAATCTGTTTTAATGCCTAAGTCTTGCAAGCTGCCGCTACCAGAACTTTGATTTTCCAGTATAATGACGTCTTTTAGTACATCCGTTTTCTCTGACAAATTATTCCCATCGCAATAGTCGCATTCTTGCGTAATATTCCCTGTAATGGTAAAGCCTGTTGTGTCTTTAAATGTTAGTGTTCTTTCATTAATGGCTCGAGACAAAACTACGGTTTCTATATTCTTATCAAAATCATGACCTTCTTTGTAGGGTGTCACTACATAGTTTGCTTGATCAGAGGAAGAATTAGCCGTATTGCCGTAATACAGATCTGGGATAATGAAATTTCCGCCATTGCTTGTTATAGCTGAATCGAGCTTATTAATTACTCCTCCTGATACTGTAGAAGTCCTTTTGGCATAGACTTTAATCCCATCAATCCCGTTAACGTTGTTTCTATCTCTCACATAACCTGAAATATTCCCATTGGCCGTTATCACTTTAATGGTGGAGACATTGGAATATGAAATTAAAGAATTTTGGCATTGATTATGAGTAAGCCTTCTGAACCGATATTCAGGATTGGTTTCGCCAATTCCCTGGGGAATAATGTATTGACTGCTTGTTGCTCCTGATATAGGAGCATAGCTAACTCCCGTATTGGTGCTTTGTTCCCAGCTGTAACTTAAAAAAGGGTATGCAACTCCGGATGTTAGTGATTTTAGGGTATCTGGTTTTTCTTGAAAAAAAGGTATAATGTGATCTCCTGTAATGGTACCTCCCGAAGTATTGGTCAAGGTGTAAGCATTGAAGGTGATTTCGTTGCTATAGGAGACAGCCCCATAAGCTGTAACTTTTCTTCTAAACTTTACCCAGTCATAAGATTCCATTTTCCCTAGATCACAACCGTTTGCCTGATCTTCGTAACAATTATTAACGCTGAACCAATCGTGACTTGGGTCTTTCCTTTCCCAAGAATAAGCAACACTGGCACCATAAATACTGCTGGCTAAGGTATAGTTATATAAAACTTCGCCGATATTGCCATTGCCTGGACAATGATCTTTTGAGCTCTCAAGAATACCCCCATTCAATGAAATTACCCCAGGTACTGGTAAGACTTTTGAGCTACCTACGCTAAGTTCAAATTGGCCTTCAGATCCAGTTTCTGTAGATGTACTATAATACCCTTCTACCATCACCCCATAAACGCCGGGGTTTAATCTTCGTGAAATATAGGATGTTGTACTGCTGCCATCGTCGTCGTCTCCTTCTATGTAGGTATAGTTGTTACGGTTGTTCGTTAAAGAAATCAAGTGTAAGTAGGTATCGAAATTGGTCCCTGGATTATCAGTACTTATGACCACGTCTCTGGGTTCATTTAGTACAAATTCATAGTAAACCTCACGAGAAGCTGTAAATTCATTATATCCACCCCAGCCCGTAGAGTTTCGGTCATGATATTCCCAGCCGTAGGGATCATTACTGTTATTTAGCTCTGTGAAATTTGGGTTGCCCAAAAGAGCATTTCTATGGTTTGTAGTAGTATTGGTGCTCAAAACTCCAAATTGTAGTGGATCCCAAAGATATTCCCCATGGGCTGGTCTCCAATAATACCTCAAGTAAACATTGCTATCATAGGTTGTGTTGAAGGTATTGTCACCATAATTGTCAATGTCAAGCTGTACATCGTTTTCTTGAAGAATATTTCCGTTTTTAAAATCAACCAAAAGGTTCAGGTTTCCTTTTCCTGCATCGTCTGTATTCCAAACATAATTTGAATTACAACATTCATCATAAGTGAGAGCAGAGACGTCAAATTTTCCATTACTTCCCGTAATACCCCTTTGAAAAAAATAAGGATAATATACTTCATATCTAGCTTGTCCTGTAACCCAAGAATAAAAATATTGATCAGGAACTCCATGATTATTATTCATCCCAAGCAAAGGTATACCTAGAGTTCTATTGTCAAATCCTGGGGTTAGATTCACCAATTGTGTAGCCTGATTATCTGTATCAAGTTTTATATCAAGATACATCCTATTATCGGCCAATCCATTAGCTCCGTCATTGTTGGTAAGTGAGGCTTTCCAGTCACGAAGAAAAACTGCAAGATTGTAATCATTGAGGTTGGGTGATTGTGCCATTGACTCCTGGAAATTGACAATCAAAAAAATCAATAAAAATAAAATTCTTTTCATGGCTATTAAGCAGTTTTGAGGTTTGTAAAAAGATTAGGGTGCTTATCTAAAAGCAGGGCTCTTCGCCTTCTAGGAATTAGTAGCTCGCTCTTATTTTTGAGCAAAATATATTCCCCGTTTTTACGAGTGATGCATCCTATAATAAAAGCTTTGCTTACTAAGTTTGAGCGGTCAATTCTAACAAAGGAATTGCCTTCAAAAAGTTCTTCAAAAACCTTTAAGCTATAACCTGATATTAGCTTTTTGCCATCATACATATTTAAGATGGTATAATTAATGGAAGCCTGTAAATGTGTAAACATATCAGGCTTGGCAGCATCTAAAATTTTGGGCACATTCATATTTTACGAGTTTAGATTAAGAACCTATGGTTTAATCTTTCCTCCACCTGGCCATTGAAATTTGCAGAAATCAGACGAAGGACTTTGCCTTAGCGATGGTAAGGTTAAGGCTTATATGAAGAAACGACGATTTTGGAATGGGACAAAATGTGGACAATTCAAAAAAGGCTCTGAGTCTACATTCAGAGCCTTTTTGACATCTTTTTAGCGTTTTAAAAAATTGTGGTTATGAAAAACCCAACAAAAAACTCTGGAGCTCATTCTCTTCCAGATGCATCTTTTTCCGTAATCGGTAGCGAGCTTTTCTAATGCCATCATCGCTTATACCTAGAATGCCGGTAATTTCTTTAGAATTCATATTCATTTTCAAAAGCGAAATGAGCCTGATTTCGCTCTTAGTGAAACTTCCAAATTTGGTGGTTAATGCCCTTAAAAAATCTTGATGAATACCACTAAACTCTTCTGAAAACTGAGCCCACTGCGTATCCCCTTCTATGTCTCTATTAATCATTCGGCTAACTCTGTGGCTGGTTTTATTCACGGAGTCGTCTACATTATTTTTAAGATGCTGCATCTCTCCTTTGAGGCTATTTAGAAACTCGTTTTTGTGTGCCAGTTGAAGTATTTTAGCCGTAAGTTCTTTCTTTTTAATGTCTAATTCTATTTCTGAAAATCTGAGTTTTTCCTGCTCTATCTTTTTCTCACTTTCAAATAGCAGCTTATCTTTCCCCCTTTTTTGGTGAATGGAATAATACAATATGCCTAGGGCCGTCAGAAATAGTAAAAGAACTACTATTCTCCATTTATTGAGTTCATTTGTTTTACTTAAAACTTGAATTTTAGCCTCTTTCTTCACAGATTCAAATTTGGCATCCATTTCTGCGATAATTCCCGTTTTTTCGATAGACATTATACTGTCTTCCAAATTTCTGACAAAATACAAATTATCATAGGCCTCTTTATTATTGCCAGCCTGGTGTTGTGCTTGAAATAATGCTGTATAAGCATTGATTATGCGATGTGGATCCTTTCCCTTTTCTGCAATTTCTACTGCCTTATCTGCGTAAAAATTAGCTTTGACAAAATCTTCCTTTTTGGTGTAGTTAATGGCCAAGTTTCTGAATACATGCTCTTGAGAATTGTAGATGTCATGCTTTTGGTATATGGCCAAAGCATTTTCCAAATAACTGATTGCCTTATCGTATTGCTGGTAATTATCTGAATAGATTTGAGAAAGATTTGCATACAAAACCCCTACCACGTAACTGTCTAGACCCGTTTCTTTGGCGATTGCCAATCCGTCCAAATAACTTTTTTCGGCTTCAGGAAACCTGTGTAAGCTACGATAAATAATGCCGAGGTTAGAATATATACTTAGAAGGCCATTGGTGTCATTGGCTTTTTGATAATAGTCTTTAGAGAGCAAGGAATAGTGCAAAGCTTTGGCGAGTACAGACTTTAAACCTTTTTTGTCTCTCCCTATTTTTTTAAACGTTAGGCCTAAGGTGTTATATGCAGACCCCAATCCTTGGTCGTTTTTGATACGTTCATATAAATCAATTGCTTCTTGATTAACCTTAATGCTTTGGTCAAAATCTCCACGGTTTTGTAAATAATTAGCAAAATTTAGCCTATTCCGTGCTTGCATGCTTTTAGTACCATATTTGCTGACTGCATTCTTAGATACCTCCAAATATTTGGCAGTTGAGTCGGTATTGTTACGACTATAATATTTAACTATTTCCAGCGAAAGTTGAGCTTTTTCTAATGAGGGTAATTGACTACGAAAAGCAGATTTTAAAGAATCTATTTTGCTCTCTTTCTGAGCAATAAGCAGACTATGATTTAATAGAAGTAAAAGAAGCCATGCTCTAAATTTCATATTTGTTAAAAGAAACATTTTGATTCAATGATATGTAAGGTCATCTTTCTTATTCAACTATTTCAGCATTAGCTACTAAATGATTTCGTTTGCTTAAGAAATAGTGTTTTAGAGGCTACTGAACAAGAAAGATGAATAAAAGTGATTCCATATTGCCAAAATACTGTTTGAAGCATGGTTAAAATTCATTTTTTATACCATTCTTACATTTAGGAGCTTATTGAATTTTCATTGTGCAAGTTTATTTTGGTGATGGTTTTTGACGGTTCGCCGCTGCGATTCATTTTTGCCTAAACAAAAATATGTGGGGAGACGCCTAGTCCCGTCTGGCAAGACAAGAAGAAACCATTTAAAGGAATGCACGATGTTTTCAGAGAATGATGCTAAAACCTTGCATTTGAGTTGAAAAAAAAGGTGTATCCAATTTATTTTAAATCATTTAATTGTTTTAGCCCTATTTAAGAACCCTTAAATAACCTGAAAGACTTAGGGTTCTTCACTATCAATAATC
Source organism: Arcticibacterium sp. (assembly GCF_055134445.1). NCBI lineage: Bacteria > Pseudomonadati > Bacteroidota > Cytophagia > Cytophagales > Leadbetterellaceae > Arcticibacterium > Arcticibacterium sp. The sequence goes on along the minus strand of NZ_JBSRVI010000159.1, from coordinate 47,014 downwards.
TTGGCATTTAGCTTTTCAAAATGACCATTAATTTCTTCTTTCAACCTTTCCATTTCAGCCATAACATCCCGTTGCAAAATACTCTTTTGCAATAGTATATCTTTAGCACTTTTTTTCTTCTTCTTATGGCTCATCAAAATCTAGATTTCAAGCAATGTTAAGGGAAACAAAAAGAAGTATACTTTTTCCTTTGGGACAAAATGTGGACAATTGAAAAAAGACTCTGAAAGTTAATTCAGAGCCCTTATTTTTTAATATAACTTGAAATCCTTATAGACACCCGCCCCCTATCTCCGCCCGAAAAACCGAAGCTTGGCCTGGGGCTGGAGCGACTGAAAAGCCCGGCAAAAGCTGCACATTATTAATGCCTCTATAAAGTGCATTATTGGTGTTTAGGATTTTGCTACTTGCTTTTAAAATAGGCACTCCGCTTAAACTCGGGTTTTTACCATTGGAAATTTGATTTTCCACCTCCGCATAGCCGTATTCATACGCCCCCATGTCTGGTAGACCTACTCTTACGAAACCAGTGATATCTGTCGTAGGAGCTCCTGTGGCAGTACCTTGGTTTATTGCCGGAGAGTTACATTTTAGAGCAAAAATGCCATTCGCAGCATCTACAAAAAGTGGGTTTTGATTAATGTTATTATTTGCAGAAGCAAAAGCCGCCTCTTCAACGATGCTGTTTCGAATGTTTAAACGAGCGTTGTCTGTACCTTCTTCTCCCCCTAAAATATCGCCATTATTGCCCCAAAAGATACAATTGGTGAAATCAAGGGGAGCTTCGCCACTATCCCAATATGAGATATTAATAGCATAAGCAGTGGCACCCGTAAAAGTACAATTGACAAAGTGAGGTTGGGCACCTTGGTCAGCATCATCATAGCCGATATGATCATTGCCATTATCCTGAAACGTACAGTTAATGACCACTGCCTTTACGCTTCCTCCGTCTCCCGAAAAATACATGGCCCCGCCATTATCAACCGCCGAATTACCTAAAAAAGTACAATTGCTCAAGGTTGGACTTGAGACTCCAAGGTTAATTCCATGATTGTAGATGGCTCCGCCTTCTTCGGCCGCCGAATTACCTAAAAAAGTACAATTGCTCAAGGTTGGACTTGAGACTCCATTGTCAGTCCCATTATTGTAGATGGCTCCGCCATAAATAGCCGAATTACCTAAAAAAGTACAATTGCTCAAGGTTGGACTTGAACTATTCCCCAACCCTGATCCATCATTAAGCCAACCCCCTCCATTACGCAACGGCAATACTTCAGCTTTTCCATCACTTACAGTAAATCCATCCATTAAAGTTTCGGAGCTTACATTTTTAGTATACACCACGTGGTAGCTATTGTCCGTATTGTCATTTTGAGTTCCTATATCCCCGCTTAATATAGTCTCATGGGTAGTCCAATCACGCTGAGCAAGCAGCGTCTCTGTTCCTGCAAAACCACCATACAGTTTTACTCCGTCTGGAATAGCAAAAGAGATGGTTCTGTCTGTACCTGCGGTGGGATAATAAGTGCCAACAGCCACCCAGATAGGCAAACTGCCACACTGATTATCTATGGCATCTTGCAAGTCTGTATAGGCATCTGCCCATGTGCTTCCATCATTATCGCCAGTGGCATTGTATTTTACATAAATGGCATTGGTAAACGGGTTATTTCCTTGAAACTCATAGGCTCCCATGTCTACCACACTAGTCCCAAATGGTCTGGCATTTCCCGCCAAATCCGTAGAAATCCCTGTGGCAGTCCATGCGGAATTGTCTCCGGTATTTATGGCAGGTGAGCAACCGTTTAAACTTAAATCGCCATTGGCAGCATCTGTGAATTGTGGGTTTTGGTTGTTGATAATACCAGTACCGCTACTGTAAATACTATTTTCTTGGGTGATAGAGTTGGAGACTGCAGATTGTGAACCAGTAAGATTTTCAATATCTGCTCCGGAAACATTAGTTGCACCATTTTTATCGTTCTTCCAAAATATTGTATTCTTAACTATTGGGGAGGAAGAAGTAGAATTCTTAATCCCCCCACCTACTACACTTGCTGAATTTCCAAAAAAAGTAGCATTAGTAATAATAGGAGAAGAATTGTCATTACTCATGCCACCACCGTAACCAGCAGAGTTTCCTGAAAAAATTACGGTTGTAATAACTAAGGAGAGAGAACTATAGTTATCAATACCTCCCCCTGCGGTGTTAGCTAAATTATTAGAAAAAATAATATTAGACATGGTTGGCGAAGACTGGAAATTTTCAATTCCGCCCCCCTTAAAAGCTGTATTTCCAGAAAATATCATATTTCTTATTAAAGGAGATGAATTAGCGTTATTCATTCCACCACCTTCTGTTCTATAAAAAGATTTTGCCCCAAAATTAATATTGGTGTGTTCTCCTTTCGCACTTCCTCCTTTTATAGTAAAACCATCAATAATGCCCGAGGAAGTTAAATTAGCTGTAATCAATACATGAAAAGCGTTTCCATAATTTCCTGTGATGGAAAGTGTATTGCCACTTCCTCTTATCGTATCTGGCTCAGTAGCATAGTCTAAATCTCCACTTAAAATAGTAGGATTTGCTTTCCAATCTCTTTGAGCAAGTTCTGTCTCTATACCCGTAAATCCACCATAGAGCTGTTTATCAGCCCCCATATGAAAGTTTTTATCACGAGGGTCTGTGGATGTGGCATTCCCTGTATGGTCTTTGGTAGGTAAATAGGTTCCTTTTGCCACCCATATTTCCGTAGTTCCATAGGGATTGTCAATGGCATCTTGCAAATCTACATAGGCATTTGCCCAAGAAGCACCGTTTTTTGTGCCACTGGAGGCACTTCTATCTACATAAATAATAGCTGGAATGGAGGTGCCTTCATAGGCACCCAAGTCTACAATGGAGTTTTGTATCCTGGCATTGCCAGCAATATCTGTACTTACCCCACTGATGGCGGCATTATCACCTACATCTATGACTGGCGAGCCAGCCAAAATTCTAAAATCACCCTCATCCTGGTCCATAAAAAGCGGGTCTTGATTATTGATAATACCCGTTCCAGAGCTAAATTCACTTCCTGCTTGTGTGAGGCAATATGCTACCGTAGGAATTTGGTCTGAAAAAGTATATTCATAGAATATGTCAGAACCTGAACTACTATTTGAACCACTTACTGTATTATTCCAGAAAATACAGTTTTTGATGACACTTGCCTTATTTTTGGTATGAATTCCTCCTCCAGAGGAGCCCGAATTGCCGTAAAAGGTATTATTAGTAAATGTGGTAGTCGAACGATTACAGTAAACTCCGGTACTAGAATTCTCCGAAAATATGGAATTCCGAATAATAGAATTGATGGCACCATCGAGGTAAATTCCTCTTCCCTTATTTCCTAAAAACGAGGAACTACTAATGGTAAGTGCCGATTCGGTTTGAACGCCATCATTCTCGTTTTTCAACACTTTTACATTGGTAAGAACGGTACTGCCTGAATTCGAATTAATGCTTAATCCCCCGCCACCATCCATGGCATAATTACCCTTTATGTTTAGATTCAATAATTGAATTTGGCCAATATTAACGTAAATCCCTCCTCCTTGACCTCTAAAAAACTGGTTGCCATCCAGGTATGTTCTACTAGGTCCATTGGCGTTCCCGCCTTTAACGGTAAATCCATCTAAAATAGACGAAGTAGCCGTAGTTACTAGAATTACATGATAAGCGTTATCTGTATTATTAGTAATATGAAGACTTGAACCGTTCCCACTTATGTTATCGTCATTATTAAAATCGCCACTAAGAATGGTTTCATGTGCTTCCCAGTCTCTTTGTGATAATTCTGTTTCGTTACCAACAAAGCCACCATAAATATGAATATTACTTGATATTAGAAAAGCTTTGTCTCGTGGGTTTAGAGAACTTGTTGAACCGGTATATACGGTATCAGTTGTAATGGTGGGATAATAAGTGCCTTCTGCTACCCAAATTTCAGTGGAATGAAAAGGATTATCAATGGCATCTTGTAGATTGAGATATGCATTTGCCCATGATAAACCATCTTTATTGCCATTTGTGGCGTCTTTATCCACAAATACTCTTTCTACCAGCACTGCACCCTCATAAGCTCCAATATCTACTATTTCATTTTGAGGACGAACACTGCCAACTATATCAGTGCTAAGACCAGTTGCTGTCCAAGCACTATTATCTCCTACGTCTAAAGCGGGGGAGCCGTTTAATAGGCGAAAATCACCATTGACAGCATCTACAAAAAGTGGGTTTTGGTCATTGATGATACCTGTACCGCTGCTGTGAACACTGTTTTTTTGGGTGAGGCAATAGGTTACTGTAGGGTTAGAACTAAAATTGTAAATGTCTGCCCCTGCCACAATATTGCTTCCATTTTGGGAGTTATCCCAAAAAATAGAATTGACGATAGCAGGAGAAGAAGAAGAATTATAAATCCCCCCGCCATTGTCTGCAGAATTTCCAGAAAAAGTAGTATTTGTAATAATCGGCGAGGATGAATCTTCATTATAAATCCCACCACCATCAGAATTATCCGCAGAATTTCCTGAGAAAATCGAATTTATAATAATGGGAGAAGAATTCGAATTAAATAACCCTCCGCCGCCATCATCGTCTGCCAAATTATGAGAAAAATTCGAATTTGTAATTATAGGAGATGACGAGTCATAATTAAAAATACCACCACCATCATCTGCAGCATTTCCAATGAAGGTTAAATTGGCAATGTTTGGAGAAGAAGAAATATTGACCATGCCCCCGCCACCGTCAAAGTAAAAGTTTTTTAAAGCGTAGGTGATATACCCAAATGTAGAACCATTTGCACTTCCACCTGTTATGGTTAAGCCATCGATAATTGCCGCATTTGTTAAATTAGCAGTAATCATCACATGGTAAGCATTCTCCGTATTATTACTTATAGAAAGTGTTGCTCCACTGGCAGATACTTCATCATCACCTTTAAAATCTCCACTAAGTATAGTTTTATGTAAATTCCAAATTCGTTGTGAAAGCTGAGTTTCAGTGCCTGCAAATCCCCCATAAATTTCAATGTCCTTATCGAAATGAAACGCCTGGTCTTTGGTGTTTGTAGGAATACCGTCTGGAGAAGCAGTGGGATAATAGGTCCCTTCCGCTACCCAAACTTGATTTCCAATTGCAGTAGCATCTATAGCATCTTGCAGATTTGTGTAGGCATTTGCCCATGAGGTTCCATTATTAGCTCCACCTGTTGCATCTTTGTCTACATATAGAATTGGAGTAACTGCCACATTAAATTCAAATGCTCCTATATCTACAGTACCGTTTTGCGGACGTACATTGCCCAATATATCTGTATTTAAACCAGTATTAGTCCATGCTGTATTATTTCCCATATCAATAGCCGGTGAACCTGCACTTAAAGCAAAATTGCCATTAGCCGCATCTTCAAAAAGCGGGTCTTGGTTATTAATGATTCCTGTACCGCTGCTGTAAGAACTATTTTGTTGGGTCATAGAATAAGTAACCGTATGTGAGCTACCTCCAATATCTGCCCCAGCCACACTGATTGACCCTGCCTGAGAGTTTCCCTGAAAAATAGAGTTGATGATGGATATATTTGAGCTACCACTAAATATTCCGCCATAATTACCTGAGGAAGTATTCCCATAAAAAGTGCAATTTGTGACGGTAGTATTAGAGGTATTGTTATACATTCCAGCACCTTCTGTGGAGGAGTTTGCCCAAAATACGGTATTAATAATTTTTGGCGAAGCATTGAGATTATACATACCACCGGCATAGGTGCCGTAATTAGCTGTGATAATAAGGTTTCTAATGGTGGGGGAAGATAATACATTGTCTATTCCACCACAGACATCTCTTCTATAGCTGTAAGTGGCAAACGTAAGACCAGCAGAACTTCCATTGGCATTACCGCCTTTAATGGTAAAGCCATCAATGATAGCAGCATTGGTCAAATTAGCTGTGATAAAAACATGATAAGAATTATCGGTATTATTATTAAGCGTTCCCAAATCACCGCTTAGGGTGGTTACATTCGCTGCCCAATCACGATCGCCTAAATCGGTTTCACTAATAGCACCTGTAAAACCACCAAATATTTTGAGGTCTTTTGAAAGGTAAAACGATTTGTCACGCGTGTTTGTACCAACACCATCTGGTGCCAAGGTAGGTAAATAGGTTCCTGCCGCCACCCAAATGGTATCACCAGCGGTGGCTCCATTGATCATTCCTTGCAAACTTCCTGAAGCATTAGTCCAGCTATCACCCGAAGCGGTACCAGAGGCGACAGTTTTAACATGCCATACGGTGGCCTTTAAAATTGCACTTTGACATACTAGTAGAAAAACTAGTACGAAAACTCTGTTGAATGCAAAGGTTTTGAAGCAATTGCAATTCGTTTTCATGTCTCGTTTCATAAAGTCCGAGTTTTATTGTTTATTTCTCAGGCTGCACATTTTAGTAGCCGTAAGAAGGGTTTGATTTTGCATTTACAGAAGTAAATTAAACCAATAAATTTAAAAAATAAAGAGTTTGGGGGTGGACAAAAAGTAGACAATTGAAAAATAAATAACCCTATCAATATTTTAACTAACCTTCTCACTTCCAATGACTTATAAGATTCACTTCAAAAGCTCTTTTTAAACTGTTATGCACCAAAAAAAGAGGCTATTTTTCATGTATTCGCTTAGGTGGATATAGCTAATATTAATAGTCACCTAGCACTTCCATATTTATAGGAATTATAAAGTCCAAAAAGTGGTTTTAAAACCTATGGCCCCTCCATCAATAAAAACATTAAAACCGAAATCATTCAACTTCAAAGAAAGCTTTGAAGCTTTAAGATACGTTCCAAGGTTTTTCAAGAAAGTAAAAGAAGTAAGTCCACTACTCTTTTTCTTCAATATCTTTTCACGACTCATTGACGCCGTTACACCCGTTTTAATGCTTTGGGTAGGCAAAATGATAATTGACGAAGTTATTCTACAAGTAAGCCTACCTGAAAAAGACCTCAAACAACTTTGGATTTTAGTAGGCGTAGAATTAGGCCTTGCTGTCTTATCGGACCTTTTAAAACGAGGCGTTAACCTTACAGACGCTCTTTTAGGTGACCAATATTCCAATGCATCATCTGTAGAACTCATACAGAAAACCGCTGAGCTAAATTTAGAACAACTAGAAGACGCTGAATTTTACGACAAACTAGAAAGAGCTAGACGCCAAACCACTAACAGAGTGGGTTTAATGTCAAATATTTTGACGCAAACGCAGGATGTCATTGTCATTGTTTCATTGCTAACAGGTTTGGTGGTTTTTGAGCCTTGGCTAATTGTGCTCCTAGTGGTTTCCATTATCCCGACGGTTATCAACGAAATCAAATTTAGTGGAACTAGTTATTCCTTATCGCGTAGCTGGACTTCTGAACGCCGTGAGCTTGATTACCTCCGCTATGCGGGTGCATCAGACGTAACCGCCAAAGAAGTGAAACTTTTTGGACTGGCAGATTATCTGGCAAATAGATTTAAAATCTTGTCCGACAAATATTACGAAGCAAATAAAAAACTATCTATTCAGCGAGCCTCTTGGGGTTCAGTTTTTAATGTCTTGGGCACTGGAGCCTATTATGGAGCATATGTTTTGATTCTTATGAGAACCGTGGCTGGTGTACTAACCATTGGAGATTTAACCTTCTTATCAGGTTCATTCAGTAGTCTTCGGAACAAGTTACAAGGCTTCTTTACGCGTTTCACCCAAATCACAGAAAGCTCTCTTTACTTAAAAGACTACTTCGAGTTTTTAGACATTAAAAATGAAGAGACTGGCCATGATGAACATTTGCCCTTACCTAACGAAATCAAAACTGGTTTCGAATTTAAAAATGTAGGGTTTCATTATCCCAACTCAGAAAGATGGGTGGTGAGAGGTATCAACTTCAACCTATTGGCTAATGAGAAACTGGCTTTTGTAGGAGAAAATGGAGCAGGAAAAACGACTTTGATAAAACTTCTTTTAAGGTTTTACGACCCTACGGAGGGTCAAATCTTACTAGAAGGAATTGACATCAAAAAATACGACAGAGCCGCTTATCAGCAATATTTTGGTGTGATTTTTCAGGACTTTGTTAAATATGAACTGACCATTAGAGAAAATGTGGCGGTTGGGAAAATTGACCAAATAGAAAACGTAAATCAATTAGAAAACGCCGCTGAAAAAAGTTTGGCAAATCAGGTGATTGACGAAATGCCTTCTGGCTTAGACCAGCAGTTAGGAAGACGTTTCAAAAACGGGAAAGACCTTTCTGGCGGACAGTGGCAAAAAATAGCTTTGGCGAGGGCCTATATGAAAGATGCCAAAGTCTTAATTCTAGATGAGCCTACCTCAGCCCTAGATGCCAGAGCGGAATTTGAAGCCTTTCAGCGATTCATAGGTTTGACCAAAGGAAAAACCGCCGTCATCATCTCCCACAGATTTAGCACCGTAAGAATGGCAGACCGTATCATGGTTTTAAAAGATGGCAAAGTGCTAGAAATAGGCACGCATGAAGAGCTTATGGCTAATGATACTCTCTATGCAGAACTCTTCAATCTACAGGCTGCGGGGTATCAGTAAACTATTCTGGACAACCTTCTATGGAAGCCTCAAAGCTGCCCATATTGATAATCTTGGTTTCAAAACCAGGGTTTAGCGTTATCGATTTGATACCAAGAAGTGAGCTCTCCGAATTATCACTTATCTTATTACTCCCAATTATTTTTTCTGCTTTATGTGATATATTCTCACCTGCTTTCACATCAAAAACACTAGAGTGAGTGTGAATAAAATCAACACAATTAAGTTGCGGCAGGATATATGTGACTTTTGAGAAACCATAACCTTTATTAAATCGAGCATGTGCCAACATCGTTTTCATATCGGAGTCATAAAGCTCTATTGGGCTATAAAGGTATTGACCAGCTTGAGTTCCAACAGTTTCAAACTCTAAAACACCTGAAACTACTTTTAATTTAACGAAATAAGTATTCACAGGGTATGAACCAAATGTATCGTCAAGCCGAATTCTAAAATAATATGGTTTCCCATTATAAAACCAGATAAACCAATCTTCGTCATCTATATGATCTAAACAAAGGATGCCACTAATATAATCTGATTGACTTATTTTAATAGCCTCCTTATAAGTATTGTTAGCTTCAAAGGGATCGCAATCTTCGTGTATAGTTTTTCTAAGGATTTGATTGCTACAAATATCACTTTCGCATAACACCTCATAACGGGTTGGCGATATAGGGTAAACAATAATCTCACTTCCATCGCCTCCATTATTCCATTTTATCTTACTTGATTGACACCCTAATACCTCGATACTGATTGGGTCACCATCAAGGGTATAATCGGAACTTGATTGAATTTTAACCTCACTTACCGTTTCAGCTTTAATTGTTAAGACTCCAGAGCTTTCTGATCCGTTAGCTCCATTATTTTTTATACGAAATCGATAATTTCCAGAAGGCCATGATTCCAATATTTTAAAATCCCAAGTATAAAAATCAACATTAGGGTAATATGGCTTCCTAATAATTCTTTTCAACTTTTCATCAAGTAAAACCCCTGATTGAGCATTAAATATCTGTAGTGTCAAAGTATCCGTTTTATAAGGGAGGTTATCACTTACTTTAAGTTTCACAGCAAAATTTTCGTTTTTACAAAGCGAAACAGAGTCAAAGTCTATTAGAATATCGCATGTCTGAAATTCTTTAAAATAAGTACACCCTCCATTCTCAATTAACAAACCATAGACTCCAGGTTTGGTTACGATCCATTGTGGGTTATTCGCAGCTAAAGGTGAAAGTGATTTATTACCATTTACAGAGCCCAACCAAGAAAAGGTAGTGTTAGGAAAAAGGTAATCTGAATTTAAATCTAATATTGCACTTCCTGAATTAGAGCAGAAATCACCACCTGCAGAGTAGGTTATTGAAGCCGAAAGATTATTACCATATTTAGAGGCATAATTTAGAGTATTACTGGTTAGAATAATGGAACCTTTAATAACCTTCACCAAGTATTCTCCTGAACTATGAACATCCAAATAGGAAGAATTCGAAGTTTCAACTAAAAGACCATCCTTAAACCACTGGTAAGAATCCCCTGACTTAGGAAAAGCGGAAAGCTTGTTCTCTATATTGCAGCTATCCTTTTCAGTCAAATTAATCAGAACAGCATCAGAAGAAAAACAACCTTCAGAAATTACATTAAACTTAAAGTTAGATGTTTTCAGAGCATAAGAGCCGAAATCAGGCTTTAACCCTATGCTAACCTGTTGACCAACACTTGAGTAGGCAGGAATTTCAAATCTTACTGAATTTCCTTCTGGCCAATCATACGCCTTGCTGCTTCCCCCGATACCAATCTTTCTATAAACACCTAAAAAATAATCATCAGGCCAATTACCCGTTTGGTTAATAAAAACTTCAACATTTTCTCCTTGGCAAACATCTAATGACGTCGGTGTAACAAAAGTAAAATCAGGCGTTACCCTTTCAACATTGATATTTACAAAATTATATAAAAGAGATTCTATCTCTCCCAATCCAGACTTCGCCAATTCAAGTTGAAAGCTAGTGCTAAATCTGGGAGCGGCTTTAAACCTAATAGGGTTTTTCATAGAAAATAAATTAATCTCTCCTTCCTTACTACTAACCACCGCCTCAAACGGTCCAATATTTGAGCCAAATTTTATTTCAAATTCCACAGAATCTCCAGGAACAATGGTCGTCGAAATATCACCATTTGAGTCGAAAAAAGTAACATTCTCCTGTTTGTTATATTTAAATACACTAGACCTTTTACTGCAAAAGTCCCTTTTTATACCCACCTGGTAATAACCTTGAAAGAAAGCATTAAGTGAGTCTGCAGTATGGCCAATCATTTTATCATAACTACTCCTAGAGTCGTCATCAAAATACCAAGTATAGGCGTAACTGTTTCCTTTTGGAGTTGCATTAAGAACAGTATTAATAGAATTGTCAGAATTCTTGTATTGAGATACATCGAGTTTACTTTCAAGTTCTATCTTAGAAATAGAAAATGGTCTAGAGTTTGAATCATATCCAGAGCTATTAAAAACATGAACATGATAGGAACCACTCAAGGTTGGCTGATAGTGACTATAAGTTGCCCCTTCTATAATACTACCATCTTTAAACCATTGATAAGAAAGTCCTGGTTGATTAATATAACTGACATGTAAATAATTTCCATCACATATATAAGGGCCTGATGAGGCTCTTATTACGGCCTCTGGAAAACAACCTAATTGGGTGACTTTTAACTTATGTTCAGAAATTCTGTGAGGTATATATGGCGTTCTACCAGATAACCTAATGGAGTATTCTTCATTTAATTGTGCATTCGAGGGTATTTGTATCTGTCCAGGACTTTCAAAGAAATCAGCATTAGTCCCTCCATTAATATTACTGGATATAAGTACCAAGATTTCATTATTAACATCCCTTAAAGTACCCTCCAATTCATACCAAAAATCTATCATTTCCCCTGCACACACATTTGTAGATGCAACACTGTCCTTCACAATTTTTGTATCAGAATCTACAATTAAACTATGCCCACCAAAAGTATCGGTGCCACCGCATTCATTACTAGCATTTAACCCTCTCGCATAAAATGATGCATTGAAAGGGCTTGATAACTTTAATTCAAATGGGGACGTAGTAGCCGTATATTCATAACTATAATCACTTAATTGCTCTACAATAAAGGGAAATGGAAGTTGAGGTCCATAAACCTCCACAAACAGGTTTACTGAATCATTCGGATTTACATTTTTAGTAGTATATAGTTCGCCCATATCGTCCAAAAATCTAATATGTGCCCTAGAATAAAGCCAGAATAGCTCAGAATAATTAGCCCCTGAGCCATTTGAAATCAAGACCCTATAACCCGCAGATTGGTTAGTTCTAAGAAGTGAATCTGTTTCTCCGGCCATGGGAGAAAAGCCTCCAGTGGAATTTGTCATATACCACTGATAAGTTTCGCCAAGAGAAATAGGCGAAACCCATAAATCTACTGAATCTCTACCTGCACATGTCGTATAATTATTTGTTAAAATTGACCTTTCCGAACTAGTGTTATTCGTTTTCAAAAAACGCTCTGACGCCTCTTTTTTAACTTCAATAGCACAGTCTTCAATCCTTATTTCATTAGATGTCATGAAAGTCTCTTGGAACTTAACCTTTACGAGATAATCACCTCCTCTACTTATTTGAATTATTGGAGCCAAAGAACTTTCGATAAATAAGCCATTCCTGTACCAGTCATATCTACTGTAATCTTTTGAACTAGAAACACTTAAATTAGAAACCTCATTGTTGCAAAGATTAAAATTCGTTGCCCGAATACTAATTTCAGAAACATCTTGATTGCTTTTCTGCGAATAAGCCGCTGTGGAAATGCTGAATAATGTAAATTGTAAAAGAAGAATAAATCTTTTCCTCATTTTATAGAAGTGGTGTTATTAATAGTAATACAATGTATAACATTTTTAAATGCTCTCTGAGACTTTATCAACAGTTTTCTCTAGAAATAGGCACGCATGAAGAGCTTATGGCTAATGATACTCTCTATGCAGAACTCTTCAATCTACTGGCTGCGGGGTATCAGTAAAATTGTCCATACAACCTTTTGGAGTGGATAAGCGTCTAAGAATAAAAATAAAATATCATGTTAAATAAAGTTGCTTTTCTTATCATCGGTTTACTTATGACACAACTAGATTCTTGCGAAAAAGTTGACGTGGCTATAAAGGAAGATTTGGCTGGAGAATGGGTTTTAAAGAACGTTTTCTTAAGCGATGCCATAGATACACCATGTGGCTGGGAGGTAGAAAAACATGAGCCACTCACACTAAAAATAACCAAGGATGGCGGCAAGTATTCTTTTGGAGGCAACTCCGTAATTAATACCTATTTTGGGTCTTTAGAGGTCATTTCTTTTGACGACAAAAACAGAACAGGTAAAATAAAAACAGGTGCCATTGGAAGTACTAAAATGGCAGGTCCAGAAAATTTGATGAATTGCGAAACGCGTTTTTTAACGCAACTAGACACCGCTACAGATTTTGCCTTCTCTGATAATGGCGAACTAAGAATTGGAAACTTCAGAGATGAAAACAGTCACCCTAGAGATGGCGGCTATTATCTGATTTTTGAGAAGAAATAGAATATATGTTTTACCCCCGAAATTAAAATTGTAAGATTCTGTGCATTAGATTCTTCTTAGAGAGGTCAAGCCATAATGTTTTAGCGTTTTAGGAAGTATAGTTTCTTCCTAAAACGCTATTTTTGATAAAGACCCTATCAAAAATGAATTTTCAAGCCGCTCTTCTTGAACTCCAAAACGACAAATTACTACTATTTGCCATTCCCCTTTTCTTAGTTTCCGCAGCCGTGGAATATCTTTTTGCGAAAGAAAAACTCCCAAACCTTTACCATAGAAAGGACTTCTGGGTTTCTATTTCCATGGGTATTTTTAGTAGTATTGTGGAGTTTTTACCGAAACTATTTGCCTTTATGGTATTCCTTTTACTTCACGAAATAAGCCCTTTAAAAGATATTGTTCAGCGTCAGTGGTGGGCGTGGATACTTCTTTTTCTTTTAGACGATTTTAGTTATTATTGGTTTCATAGGCTAAACCATGAAGTTAGGTTTTTCTGGGCTGGTCATGTGCCTCACCATTCTTCTGTTTACATGAATTTTGGAACGGCACTAAGACAAGGGGTGGGCGAAAGAATTCATAAGTTCTTCTTCTGGCTTTGGCTACCACTTCTGGGTTTTGACCCTTTAATGATTTTTACAATGATTTCGCTTAGTCTCCTATACCAATTTTTTGTACATACGGAATTGGTTCAAAAACTACCTAAATGGTACGAATCCATTTTTAATACACCTTCACATCACAGGGTGCATCACGCTTCCAATATCCGGTATTTGGACCGCAACCATGCAGGTGTTTTAATTATTTGGGATAGGCTATTTGGTACTTTCTCCGAAGAACTTGAGCAGGAAAAACCTGTTTATGGTCTTACGGTAAATATAGAAACGCATCACCCATTAAAAGTTGCTGGCCACGAGTACACCGCTATCTGCCAAGACATTAAAAGAGCGGATAAATTTTCTGATAAATTAAGATACCTGTTTATGGCACCAGGATGGAGCCATGATGGAGAAGATAAGCGAGCTAAAACTTTAAGAAACAATCTTAAAAAGAATTGATCTGACTACCACAAATCTTTAAAATCTTTTAATGTCCATTGTTATGCAACCTCATCAGCCAAATTGCTACCTTTGAAATGATATTAAAAACTAATATAAATTCAAAACCAATGAAAAACTTACTACTAGGTTTTGCTGTGCTTTTCTCTCTATCTGTCACAGCTCAAAATCTTAAAACTCCTGCCCCAAGTACAGGTCAGACTATCACACAAGAATTTGCTTTATCAAGCATCGAAATTAACTACTCTCGTCCGTCCATGAAAGGCCGTACTATTTTTGGTGGTTTAGTGCCTTACGGCGAAAAATGGAGAACAGGAGCAAATGGTGCTACGACATTCTCTTTTGGCCAAGACGTAACTGTAGGTGGAAAAGCCGTTAAAGCTGGCAAATATTCTATTATTACGGTTCCTGGAAAATCTTCATGGGAAGTAATGCTTTGCAAAGAAGGTACTAGCCTTCCAACCTTCACAGACGAAAGTGTGGTAGCTAGCTTCACGGCCAGTGCTATCTCTCTTCCTTTTGATGTTGAAACATTTACCATCATGGTGAGCAATGTGACTAACAACTCTGCCAATATTGATATTCTTTGGGCCAACAAAATGGCTACTATTTCAGTAACAGCAGATATCGATTCTAATATCATGAGTCAAATTGACAACGTCATGAATAAAGATAACAAGCCGTATTATGCTGCTGCAAGTTATTACTTCGATAATGGTAAAGACATCACTAAAACAGTAGAGTGGGCTAAAAAAGCTGCAGACGCTCAACCTGATGCTTACTGGGTAAGACATCTTTTAGCTAAGGCAAACGCCAAAGCAGGAAATAAAGCTGCCGCAACTGTCGCCGCTAAAGCATCGTTGGAACTTGCTCAAAAAGCGGGTAACATGGATTATGTAAGACTTAACGAAGCATTACTTAAAACGCTTTAATTCGTTTTTGAGCAAACTCAATTTATAAATGAACGCGGAGCCTAACGGCTCTGCGTTTTTTTTATGTTCTAAAAATGGTTGTTCATTTAATTTTGCTAAAACATATTGGTAGATTAAGGGCTTCAATTCAACCATAAGTAATAAATGAAAGTCTTCTCTGTTTCTATTTTAGGATTCTTCCTTTTCTCTTTATGCCTTTCGGCTCAAAATTCCAGCTCTTTTGACACCATGACCAAAGACGGAGCTTGGTGCTGGTTTTCTGACCCTAGAGCGATACAGTTAAACGATAAAATTTATGCTGGCTGGGTAGCAGCAGATGGCAGCATTATGGTGGCCAGTCATAATCAAACCACTGGCCAAACCAAAGAAGTAAATATTTCTCCTCAATTTGATAAAGACGACCACGCCAATCCTTCTTTTCTAGTGCTTCCCGACAAAAGGTTAATGGTATTTTTCTCCGCTCACTCTAGACTGGGTAAAGGAGAAAAGGAGCCTGCTATCACTTACGCGACCACGACAAACCCTGAGGACATTAGCTCTTGGGAGCCACAAAAAAGGCTCACTAAAAATTCCGAAGGCCCTATGAAGTTTTGTTACTCAAACCCAGTGATGCTCTCAGAAGAGAATAATAGGATATACCTTTTCTGGAGAGGAGGAGATTATAAACCTACTTTTGCCTACACAGACGATTTTGGACAAACTTGGTCTGAAGTTTTTGCTCTGGTAAAATCAGATTTTGACAGCGGTATAAGACCGTATGTCAAAGTTTCAAGCAACGGCAAGGACGAAATTAATTTTGCGTTTACAGACGGACACCCTAGAAATGAGCCATTAAACAGTATCTACTATTTAAAATATAAAGCTGGAAAGTTTTATAAAGCAGACGGAACTCTAGTGGGTACCATGGAATCTTTACCTATAAAACATGAAGCATGCGATGTGGTATATGATTCTCCTGAAGAATTTAAACAAAGCCATAACGGTAGCAGAGCGTGGATTTGGGATATTGCAGAAGATGAGAAAGGTTATCCAGTAATGGTTTATTCTAGGTTACCAGAAGAATCCAAACACCAATATTATTATGCCAAATGGGACGGAAAAAAATGGGTGAATTCTAAAATCTCTGAGGCCGGTTCATGGTTTCCAAGATATAATAAGACAAAAGAACTGCGTGAGCCAGAACCGCATTATTCTGGTGGAATATACCTAGACCATGAAAACACCAATGTAGTTTATTATTCAAGACCTGTTGGTGATGTTTTTGAAATCTTCAAATCTGAATCTTCAGATGCAGGAAAAACATGGACAGAAACCGCAATAACCTCAAACTCTGAGAAAGATAATGTACGACCATATGCCATCAGAGGAGCGGGAAATAATGCAAAAATTCAAATTTTATGGATGCTCAACGATAGGTATTCGCATTACATGGACTATAATACGCAGATAAAGATGGATATCCAGAAAAAGTAGTTTTGTTTAATGCGGTTTTCAAAAGGAATTAGTGTTTTTTCCGCCTTTTGCGTTACAATCATTAATTCCTATATCTTTGTGTCCAAAAAAAACAAGAAGAATGGCACTGATAGAGGAATTTGAAGAACAAGGAAATTTTCTTTTCAAATACAGAAGTTATTTTCCACTACTATTCCTGGTGATAACTGGAGCCGTTTTTTACTTTGAGGTTCTTGCAGAAAACGAATACCTATTTTCTGAAGATTACTGGTATATCTCTTTGGGGGTAGGAATCTTTGGTTTGTTTGTTAGGATTTTCACGGTAGGGTTTACCCCTGCCAATACTTCGGGAAGAAACACCACCCAAGGGCAAGTAGCAGATGAATTAAATGAGACTGGAATTTATTCTTTGGTACGCCATCCTTTATATGTTGGAAACTTTTTGATGTGGCTAGCGGTAGCCATGCTAACAGGAAATATCTGGTTTATAGTCTCTTTTACCTTTCTATACTGGATTTACTACGAACGAATCATGTTTGCAGAAGAAGCCTTTCTTAGAAATAAATTTGATAGTAAATACTTGGAATGGGCCAAAGACAAACCAGCTTTTGTTCCAAAATTAAAACTTCCTACAAAACCAAAATACCCTTTCAGTCTTAAAAAAGTACTCAAAAAGGAAAAGAATGGCATTGCTGCCCTTTTCGGTTTATTTTGGCTTTTCGATGTTATAAAAATAGGACTTACTGAAAGCTCTTGGTCTTTACCTAAAAATCAATGGTTTTGGGCTTTTGTAATTTCAGCGGTCGTTTATCTAATTCTTAAAGTCATTAAAAGATCTACGGATATCTTGGAGGATGGGAGGTGATTCTCATAGCCCAATAAAGCTAACTTTATCTCTGACTAGAATCAGGAACCTCGTTGAAAAAAGCCAAGATTATTGTTAGTGATTGATTCTTAAAAGAAGATCTCTTATTCTATGTATTTTGTAAATTTCTTTTATGCAGATTGAAAATTTACCCTTTCAGTTATTACCTAACTACTTTATAAACTTGACTTAACAACAAATGCTCAGAAACTTGAATTTCCTGAGCATTTGTTATTTTAAAACTCCTACAAACTATACGTATTCCCAACCTCCGCTAGCGGAATACAACCCTGATACGGCCCAGGGACTGGATCATAAGTCAACACATTCAAACCTATTTCTTCTGAAGAAAAATAGCCCCAAAGAGCGGTTGATTTCAAGTTTCTATAAAAGCCTACAGGCTCTTGTTTTCCTGCAGCAGTTCCCCAGATAGACCCATTAAATTTGGGAGAATTTGCTTCTTCCATCTTTAGAAATTCTACTTTATTTTCTGGACTTAAGTCTGCAAACCTGTCACCAAATTTCTCTTTACTTCTGGCGTCAAAGTCATCCATGCCTTTGTCCATAGTTTCTTGACCCGCCTCACCGTTAAGTTTGCCATAAACTAGGTCAATAAACATAACAACTTTCATTTCTAATGCCCCTGGCGTTTCTGTTTTTGGCAGTAAAGTATCTACCAAGCTAGAAATAAGTTCGGCGTGTTTTACACTCAAAAACTGTGGCTGCCAGTTTAGCCTAGACGTTTCTTTGCACGACTGCAATAGCGATGGAAATAAGGCTGTAGCTACGCCAAATAGAGCGGTTTGTTTTAATGCTTCTCTTCTTTGCATAGTATTAAAGGTTTTTCTTTTTAAGTTCAGAAACAGCGTGATTAGCAGCTCTAGCCGTAAGAGCCATGTAGGTCAATGAAGGATTGACACAAGACGAAGATGTCATACATGCTCCATCTGTTACAAAAACGTTTTTGACAGCATGCACCTGATTGGTAGCATTAAGTACCGATGTTTTAGGGTCTTTACCCATTCTTGCGGTACCCATTTCATGAATTCCGTAACCCATGCCATGTTCGTTATCAAAACCCACAATATCTTTCAATCCTGCTTTCTCTAACATTTCTACCGCGTCTATCTGAATCTGCTTATTGATAGCCAATTCGTTTTCTTTAAACTCCGCATCAATCACCAAAGTTGGCCTACCCCACTTGTCTAATTTATCTCTATCCAAGCTCACTTGGTTTTCATGGTACGGCAGACATTCCGCAAAACCCGTAATGAAAAACTCCCAGTCTCCTGGTTTCATTAGAGCATCTTTAAATTCACCGCCAAAAGCTTCTTGGTTTGCTCCAGCACCCCAGTTAGCTCTTCCCGCTCCACCTTGATAGCCGTAACCTCTTAAGAATTTATCTGTAGTCGATTTTTCGTCAATATTTCTATACCTCGGAATATAAATCCCGTTTGGTCTTCTTCCTTTGTAATACTCATCTTCATGGCCATCAAACTTACCCATAGCCCCTACTCTGTACGTATGGTCCATAAGGTTATGCCCTAACTCACCGCTATCATTTCCTAAACCATTTTCAAAACGGTTAGAAGTAGAATTCAACAATAGCTGCGTGGTACCAATGGTAGACGCATTACTAAATATAATTCTAGCATAATACTCTATGGTCTCTTTGGTTTCAGAGTCAATCACTCTCACACCAACGGCCTTCCCTTTTTCTTCATCATAAATGATAGAATCTGCCAAAGAAAATGGTCTTATTGTCAAATTTCCTGTAGCATTTGCCGCAGGCAAAGTCACAGCATTACTACTAAAATAGGCTCCGTAAGGACAACCACGGTCACATCGGTTTCTAGACTGGCACTGGCCACGACCGTTTAATGGCTCCGTCAAATGAGCTACACGACCGATAATCATGTTTCTGCCAGGAAACTCTTTTTCTATTCTTTTCTTGACGTCTTTTTCTACACAATTCAGCTCCATAGGAGGCAAAAAGTGGCTATCTGGGAGCTGCGGCAAACCTAAAGCTTCACCAGAAATACCTGCGAATTTCTCCACATGCGTGTACCAAGGAGCTATATCCTTATATCTGATAGGCCAGTCTACCCCATAACCATCTTTAGCATTTGCCTCAAAATCTAAATCAGACCAACGGTAACATTGTTTACCCCAAAGTAAAGAACGTCCTCCCATTTGGTTGGCACGAATCCACATAAAAGGCTTTTCCTCTCTGTATGGATTCTCATCGTCTTTAGCATAAAAATGCATGTTATTTTCTCCCACAAAACCAGAGCGAGCCACTATTTTACGCTCGTCTAAATCTTCTGCTGTGGCAGCACCTCTTAAGTCTAAATCCCATGGGTCATTATTCATAGTGGGGTAATCTATCACATGCTCCACCAGCCTTCCCCTTTCCAGTACTAAAGTCTTTAGTCCGCTTTCGCAAAGTTCTTTCGCAGCCCATCCGCCACTAATTCCAGACCCAATGACAATAGCGTCATAGGTCATATCCTTCTTTGCGTCAATATTAAAATTCGCCATTAAATATTTCTATAGATTTGAATTCTAAATTTAAGAAAAGAATTGGAAGCTTTGCTTTCGGCATTCCTGTTTCTCAATAGATTAATATCAAAACCTTATCTTTAAAAACAGTTTGAAATATTTTAAACCAAATCTACTATGAAAACAATGACCTGCAAACAACTAGGAGGAGCCTGCGACCTAGAATTTAAGGCGGAAACTTTTGAAGAAATGGCGGAAATGAGCAAAAAACACGGCATGGATATGTATCAAAAAAACGACCCCGCTCATATGCAAGCCATGGGGGAAATGCAAAAATTGATGCAATCTCCAGATGCCATGAAACAATGGTTTGACAATAAGCGAAAGGAATTTGAAGCTCTTTGATAAGAATTCTTTCAAAAAACAGTTTGCTTCTGAAATTTAAATTAATCCTTTTTTTGACCTAAACTGTAGGTCAATTTCCTGTTTTAAGCTATTCCTTATCATGGGCATCCATTTTATATTGTATATTGGTAAACCAAAGTAAAAACTGAACTTTTGCTTTAATTAACCCTATATAAAAAGTATTATGATGAGACTTATCCCCCTATTTCTTGCCCTCCTTTTGGGCTTTCAGGCTAAGGCACAAATCAAATTGCCAGCTATTTTTGGAGACCACATGGTTTTACAACAAAAACAGAACAATCCTGTTTGGGGTTGGGCAGAGCCAAACGAAAAAATTACCGTTGCCATAAACGGTCAAAGTCACTCCGCCACTGCCGATGCCAAAGGTCAATGGCGTATTATTTTAAAGCCAATTCCAGCTGGTGGCCCTTTTAAAATGGATATTGAGGGAAAAACCTCTAAATTCTTTTTTGAAGATATATTGGTCGGAGAAGTTTGGATATGCTCTGGGCAATCTAATATGGCCTGGCCTTTGAATAGAACTAACAGTGCTGAATTGGCTATTGCTACCGCAAAATACCCCAATATAAGACTAATCTCTGTTCCGCAAGTTGGCACCGATAAAATCAAGAACGACTTTGAGGGTTCTTGGGAGGCCACTACACCAGAAAACGCTGCTAATTTTTCTGCTATTGGTTATTTCTTCGGACAGCGTTTACATCATGCCTTGGATGTCCCTATTGGACTTATCGATAATGCATGGGGAGGTTCAGCAGCTGAAGCGTGGGTAAACAGGAGTGTTTTAGAATCCGATAAGAATTATACGGAGCTGATGTCTTCATGGAAAAAAATAGAACAAACTTATATTTATGATGAGGAAGTAAAGAAATGGCAAAAATCTTTGGAGGAGCTGAAAAAGGACGAAGATGTGCCGAGAAAGCCAACAGACTTATTAACGGGAAACCACCGACCAGCAAACATTTATAATGGTGTGCTTCACCCAACTATTGGTTACGGAATCAAAGGCGTCATTTGGTATCAAGGCGAATCAAATGCTAGTCGTTCTTACCAATATCGCGACTTGTTTCCTTTCATGATTCAAAACTGGCGTAACGAATGGAAGCAAGGCGATTTTCCTTTCTATTATGTGCAACTAGCAGATTTCATGGCAGAATCTGAACAACCAGAAGAAAGTGGATGGGCAGAGCTTCGTGAGGCTCAGACGATGACCAAAAGCAAACTTTCAAATGTTGGAGAAGCCGTTATCATCGACTTGGGAGAAGGCAGGGATATTCATCCAAGAAACAAACAAACCGTAGCCGACCGTTTGGCAAGAATTGCACTGGCAAGAGACTATCATAAAGACATCATTTACGAAGGTCCAAGCTATAAATCAATGGAGGTAAAAGGAGATAAAATTCTACTGACGTTTGATAACGTTGGTCAGGGACTTTATGCCTTTGACACCAATGAGCCCGTAGGTTTTGCTATTGCCGGAGCAGATAAAAAATTCGTTTGGGCGAAGGGTAAAATCATCTCTAATAATCAAATGGAAATATCAAGCGAAAGTATTTCAAACCCTGTTTCTGTAAGATATGCTTGGGCAAATAACCCTGTTTGCAACATGTATAACCGTGATGGACTGCCAATGACGCCATTCAGAACAGATACTTGGGAAGGTGTAACTTTCGGCAAAACGGGACGATAATAAGTCTGGACTAAAAACATACCAATGAAAGCTTTTCTTAGTCTTTTAATCTTAGTTCTTCTCTCCTTTAATAGCTATAGCCAAAAGCTTAAAATTAGCGAGAATGGAAAATTTCTATCCACAGAAAAGGGGGAACCCTTTTTCTGGATGGGAGATACGGCTTGGGAATTAATTCATCGCTTAGACAGAGCGGAAGTGGATCACTACCTTACAACTAGGTCTGCTCAGGGCTTTAATGTAATTCAAACGGTAATTTTAGCCGAGCTTGATGGACTAAACACGGCAAATGCCTACGGTCAAAAACCACTCCTAAACAATGACCCCAAGCTACTAAACGAGGCCTATTTTGAGCACGTAGATTATGTTATCAAAAAAGCCAAAAAGCTAGGCTTACAAGTAGCTTTACTGCCCACTTGGGGAGATAAGTTCAATCTTAAATGGGGTAAGGGGCCTGTGATTTTCAATCCGGAAAACGCTGAAGTATTTGGTCAATTATTGGCAAAAAGATATCTGAAGTATGATAATATCATATGGGTTTTAGGTGGCGATAGAATACCTGAAGAAAGTATTCATTTTGATATCGTTAGGTCTATGGCAAAAGGAATAAAAAGCGTAGACCAAAAGCATTTGGTCAGTTACCATCCATCAGGTTCAAGTATAGCGAGTAATTATTTTGACGACAAATGGCTAGACATAGATATGTTCCAGAGTGGACATAGCAGGGTCTCTAAAGAATATGAATATGTACATAAAGTTTCTGAAAACAGGCCCATTATCAATGGAGAGGCCAGATATGAGAATATAGGTGACCGTTTTTGGGACAAAGAACAAACGGGCTGGTTAGATGATGCCGATGCTAGAATAAGTGGGTATTGGAGTATGTTATCGGGTACGGCGGGTTATACCTACGGCTGTAATGACGTGTGGCAAATGTATGCGATTGATAAAGAACCACAGATAAAAGCACGAACAGGATGGGAAGCCGCTTTACAACTCCCCGGTGCAAATCAAATGAAGTATTTAAAGGCTCTTTTTGAAAGTTTTCCATGGCAGCAAATGAGCCGAGACCAAAGTTTGATAAGCTCTACGAATCTAGAAGATGCGTCTTATGTTTTAGCATCCATTGGTCAAAATAAGGATTTTATTATTGCTTATACACCCACAGGAAAGTCGTTTCAACTAGATTTATCAAAAATAAAGACTGGAAATGATTTAAAAGCATATTGGTACAACCCTAGAAGTGGAAAATCCAAAAGTGCTGGCACTTTCAAAACAACAGAAAACCCCGTTTTTACACCTTGGTCAAATGGCTGGGGAAGTGATTTTGTTTTGGTAGTAATAGATGCTATGACGGCATATAAATTGCCCGAATTTTAAATAAAACAGCACCATTCTCCATGAAAATCAAAAGACTAGCTTTCGTTTTTCATGGAGAATCAATTTAGAAATATTTATCAAATCTCCTGCAACTCCACCAATTTATGGTAAATACCGTCTGCCCTGGAGTATAATTCTTGATGCGTTCCTCTTTCTGCTATTTGACCTTTATCTATCACCAAAATCTCATCTGCATGTTGGATAGTGCTTAGCCTGTGTGCAATCACTAGAGAAGTACGGTCTTTCATCAGATGCATTATGGCATCTTGTACCAGTTTTTCTGATTCTGTATCTAGTGCAGAGGTGGCCTCATCTAAAATCAATATCGGTGGATTCTGTAAAATGGCTCTGGCAATAGATATTCTTTGTCGTTGTCCACCCGAAAGCTTCACGCCACGGTCGCCTATCACGGTTTCATAGCCTTCCGACTGTTCTTCTATAAATTCATGGGCATTGGCAATTTTAGCGGCAGCCAAAACCTCCTCACGACTTACATCCTTGCCGAAAGTAATGTTATTATAAATGCTATCGTTAAACAAAACGGGGTCTTGAGTAACAATACCCATTAAGCTTCTAAGCGATGCCTGAGAGATGTCGTTGATATTTATACCGTCTAGTTTAATCTGGCCTTCGGTGGGTTCATAAAACCTTGGAAGCAAATCTGCCAAGGTGGATTTACCTCCACCCGACTGCCCCACTAAAGCCACGGTTTTCCCTTTTTCTAGCACAAAATCAATGCTGTTCAATATCTGCTGTCCTTCTTCATACGCAAAAGAAACATTTTCAAAAGAAATGGTATGGTCGAAAGATTTGACCGCCACCGCATCAGGCGAATCAGCAATTTCAGGATCCATATTTAAGACTTCCAAAATTCTATTTCCAGAAGCCATTCCCCTTTGTGAAGCACTAAAAGCCTGAGCTATAGTCTTAGCCGGACGTACCACCTGAGAAAAAACCGCCAAATATGCCATAAAAGTGGATGCATCCAGATTGCTCTGCTCTGATAAAATCAAGCTCCCTCCATATAATAAAAGCGAAGCCACCATGGTAACACCTACAACCTCTGAAAACGGATTAGCCAATTCTCTTCTCACCGCATAAGAAAATATAGATTTCTTATACCCTTCATTTTCTGTTTCAAATTTATCACTTATAAAACGCTCTGCCACAAAACCCTTTACCACACGCATTCCACCAAAGGTCTCATCCATCAGACTCAGAATATTACTCAGTCTGCTTTGCCCTTGACCGGCATCATGTCTTAATTTTTTGAGCATCAAGCCTAAAAAAGTACCCGTAATAGGAATGACAATAAGAGCAAAAAAGGTCAGCTTAACCGACATATAAAAAAGAGCCACCAAATAGCCCACCAAAAGAAAAAGCTCCTTTATTCCCGCCGAAGTGGTATTGGCAATACTGTTTTCTACTTCCTGCACATCTGTTACTATCCGAGAGATGATGTCTCCCTTTCTTTGATTATTGAAAAAGCCAATAGGCAATAGCAAAGCCTTGTCAAAAATGGCTTGACGGAGATTTGAAACCATATTCACCTTAAAACCTTCCAACAAACGTAAGCTGATATACCTAAAAACATTCCCTATAAGAATACCCAATATAAGAGCCACACAAACAAACTGGAGAGCTCCAAGTTTACCATTGGCCTCCATCATACCTGCCAAATAATAATTGAACCAATTTAAAGGATTAAAGCCGTCTGGTTTTTGAAGAAAGCCTTGAATAGTTTCTGGATCTGCCTGCCCAAAAAGTACATCTAAAATAGGTTTTAAGAGCACTAAATTCAATACTCCAAAAACCGCAGCGATAAGCGATGTGAACAAAAAAGGCACTACAAACTTTCTTAAATTACCAGCGAAAGAAAGTAGTTTGAAATAAGTTTTCATATTAATTAAGCCATTTGGCCGTTCCTGATAAAAATAAAATCCCTAAGTCACCCTTTTGTGTCTCAGTTATTCTGTTTTGATTCGCAAAGTTGCGGAAAAGCATTTACTTTGAATCTATGAGTCGTTGTTTCTTATTATTATGGTTCTGTCTCTCTCTTTTATCCTGTACCAAAAATACAGAAGAAAAGAATGTCTCGTCGGCAGTTTACCACTGGAAATCTATTTACCAGCCCTCTCAAAAAATCCTTAATGACATTGAAAAATTAAATATCGGGAAACAATATATTCGTTTTTTTGATATTGATTTTAGCTCAGATGCCAAAGAGGCAATTCCTAAAGGAATGGTTAAATTTAAAGACAAGCCTCAGGGGGATATAGTTCCAGTTATTTATATCACCAACAGAACGTTTACCGCTCTGAATGAGATTCAAATAGAAGAATTGGCAACAAAAACGGCTGCTAAAATAAAATCCATCGCTTCTCAAGACACTCTGACTTTTAAAGAAGTGCAGCTGGATTGCGACTGGACTAAGAAGACGAGAGAAAAATACTTCTTGTTTTTAGAAAAAATAAAACCAGAACTGGGTGAAGAAATCATGCTGACTGCTACTTTAAGACTTCATCAGGTAAAGTTTAAAGAACAAACTGGTGTTCCGCCAGTGGCCAGAGTAGCACTCATGCTCTATAATGTGGGCGACTGGACCAATGTTAATACTAAAAACTCGCTTTTTGATCCTAGTATCATCGACCAATACATTTACAGGCTTCCGGAGTATCCATTGCCCGTGGATATTGCCCTACCTATTTATCAGCAGGCCATCGTTTTCAGAAATAATAAATTCCATACCTACTTTAAAAATGTTTCAAAGATAGACTTACAGAAACATTTCAATACCCTACCTGGTATAAATGGCAAACTTCTGATTTGTCAAGAAAACTGTGAATTTGAAAATCAGTCTTTCCGAAAAGGTGATATTTTCAGACATGAAAAAGCCAGCTTCGAAACCTTAAACAAGGTCAAAAAAGCCATTTTACAAAGAGTACCTAACAAGGATGTCCAGATATTACTTTTCCATCTAGATGAAAAGAGTATGAATAATTTCACCATAGATCAATACCAAAGTCTTTTGCAGCGTTAATTTTATAATCAACAAAGCACCCTTTTGACCCCATGAAAAAAACCTCTTTCAAAAAGCTTCTTTCTTATTTCATCTTATTCTCTTTCGCCTGTGGTCCTGGGCCACTAGACTTCACGGAATATTTCAGCATTTTTTATCCCGAGTCTGCAGAAAATCCGGTAGCTACACAATCTTATTTCTACACCAACGATTTTCTAAATCAGCAATATTCCATGATTTCATCTGCCTATCTGGCCGATTCCCTGAATATGGAAAGCTGGTATACCTACACAAATGAAAAACTGAGCAAAAAGGAGCTAAAAGAAGGATTATATGCAAATGTTTCTGGAGAAATCCTTGCCAACAAGCTAAGAAAAGTTGGAAAACAGGAGGCGGCAGACTATGTCATTTTAGCTCAGGACATAGATAAAGAAACTGAAAAATTTGGAACCTACTGGGAGCCCTCTGAACCTGTAAACGAACAGCAACTGGCAGATTACAGAGATATGGTGCTGATAAACGCTGAAAAATCAAAAAGTGATTTTATAAAAGAGCGATACGGTTTTCAACTCATGAAAATCGATGCAAAAGTGAATGACTGGAAATCGCTACTTAAAGACTACGAAAAGTTTCAAAAGGAAGTTAAAAGCAAAACCTATATCTCTGAATGGTCGCAGAGTAGATATGCTGGGGCTCTATTGCATAAAGGGGATACGGCACAAGCCGTTTTAGAGTTTGCAAAGGTTTTTGAAAAATCGCCTACCAGACGAAATCAGGCTGATTTAAGCGTAAGAAGATTGAGCAATCCTCATTATAGCCATGCCGCCAAACTAGCGAAAACGGAAGACGAGAAATTAATGGTGTATGCTCTACAAGCCATACAGCCTTTCCAAGACGGCATAGACTTAATGAAAAAAATGGTAGCCCTAAACCCAAACCACCCAATACTAGAACTGGTCATGGCTAGAGAAATAAACAAAAACGAGGTTAACTTTTATGCAGAAAAGAATGCAGGTCTTTATTCGCACAATTTAGATGCCTTTGATGAAGATTATAAACTAGACTCCGCCAAAATTCAAATCATAAAAGCCAAGGGACAAAGCTACTTTTTAGATCTGCTGAGCTTTAACGAGTCTCTCCTGAAAAATAACCAATTAAAAGATAAAGCCTTCTGGCAAACAACAGCGGCCTATCTCAACTATATAGAGGGTGATTATGATGAGATGAAATCTTTGCTAGATGAAACAAAAACGGATAGCAAAGAACTTCAAAAACAAATTAACCTTTTCAAAGCCATTCATTTTCTAGATACTCAAGCAGTAGATAGTGAAGAAGACGAAATGCTTGATAAGATTGCTGAATTTAAGACCGTAGACTCCTTTAGAGATAATAATGTTTTAGTGCTTTTAGCAAACAAGCTTCGAGATAAATACCTCGTAGCAAATGACATCTCTTCCACAAAAAAAGAAGGCTGGCTGAGTTCCTGTTTTAATTCCAAAAAGGAAAGTATTCCAGAAAATCATATAAAAGCATTTCTAGCGGAGCATATAGCCACACCTTCCACAGATAGCTATGGCTACATGAATGGATATTCTGAACCTATCTTATTAAAAAACGCAGAAATAGAGCTCTTAAAAGAGACCATTGACTTCTTAAACAGCAGCAGCCTTAGCTCTTCTGATGAAAAACTCATAACCTTAGCCAGTCTAGACAAAGGAGAGCTAATGATGGCTTATGGCAGAAAACTAATAAGAAGTCAGCAGTACGAAAAAGCATTGGCTATTTTTAAACAATGTGAGGAATCTCATTTTACAGAGGGGTCTTTTAATCAATACTTTTCTCCTATCCCAAAACAGTTTATTCTAGGCGAACGGATAGATGAGGCACTTCTTTCTCCGCTATATTTTTTAGAGAACACGGTTAAAAACCAAAAAGAAATAAATAAGAACCCCAGCAATGCTAGAGCTTGGTACGAACTAGGACTTGCCGCCTATAATATGAGCTATTGGGGAAATGGCTGGCTTTTTTCTGACAGAGAATGGGGTGCCATGGAAATAGAATATGGGAAACCTACCGATGAAGATTACTTCACCAATAGCTTCGCAAAAGAATGTTTTGAGAAAGCCTTAGCCGCAAAGCCTGAGGAAGAACTAGGAGCTAAAATTTGCTATATGGGAGCTTTATGTGAACGAAATCAATATTTCATCGCCTATACCACAGGTCAACCTAAAACTTATAATCAGGAAGAGCTAGACTACTATAATATTAAAATGGAAACGAGCGTGAAGCCGACATTCCAAAGCTTTTTTAAAAGGCTAAAAAATAAATATGATGAAACCGCTTACGAAAGTCAGGTCATAAAAGAATGTATGTCATATGTTAGTTTTAAATTACGGTAAATAACCAATGCCCCATGAAATACTTCTGCCTTTTTACCCTAATCGTTTTAGCATCCTGCGAAAAACCAAACGCCTCTTATTTCGACCAAAATCCAGAACTTCAAAAAGCTTTGGCTGATTTTGAAATCATGGATGGATTCAACATCGAGATAGTGGCCGCCGAACCACTTATTTCGGACCCTGTAGCCATGGAAATCGATGAAAATGGAGATTGGTACGTAGCCGAGATGCCAGGATATCCATTGGATTTATCTAAAACAGGAAAAATTAAAAAGCTAATAGATACCGACGGAGACGGTTTACCCGATAAAAGCGAAGTTTTTGCAGATAGTCTCACATTGCCAATGGGCTTGATGAAATGGGAAGATGGACTGTTAGTCGCAGATGCACCAGACGTAACTTTTCTAGCAGATAAAAACAGTGATGGCAAAGCAGATATCAAAAAAGCCATGATAACCGGGTTTTCGCTTTCCAATCCGCAACATAATATGAATACGCCTAAGTTTGGGATCGACAATTGGATATATGTGGCACATTCTGGTGCCATAACCTCATTTGCCTATGAACACATCTTCCACGATAAAGGCTCAGAAATAAAATTTCCCAATGAACCTAAGTCGCCAAAACTAGCCAGAAATGCTGATGGAAGGAATGTTCGATTTAAGCCTAAAACCTTAGAACTGGAAACCCTATCTGGCGAGTCGCAATATGGTCACACAACCGACCCATGGGGACATCGGTTTTATACGGATAATGCTAATCACCTCTTCCATGAAGTGATGGATGCTCGCTATGTGAAAGCCAATCCAAACTTAGCCATTGAAGAAGCCATGGAGAAATTTTCTGACCATGGCAATGCCGCCAAAGTTTTTCCAATTACTCAAAATCCAAATCACCAATTACTAACCGATGTAGGTCAAATAACTTCAAGTTGCGGCATAACATGGTATGATGGCGGAGCCTTCGGTAAAGAATTTGAAAACACTACACTTATTGGCGAGCCTGTCCATAATCTGGTTCACATAGACCACATAGAAAGCAAAGGAGCTACTTTCTCTGGAAAAAGAGTGTTGGAAAACAAAGAATTTCTGGCTTCCAAAGACCCTTGGTTCCGGCCTGTATTCTTTTATGTAGGGCCAGACGGAGCTTTATATGTGGTAGATTATTACCGTCAAATAGTGGAACACCCAGAATGGATGAGCGATGAAGTCAATGAAAGTGGAGCACTGTATGAAGGAACTAATAAAGGTAGAATCTACCGAATAACACCAAAAAGTGGTCTAAAAATGGACTGGATGGGTGCTTTGAATTTATCTAAGAATTCCACGGAAGAACTGGCCAAACTTCTCACACATAAAAATGGATGGTATAGAAGAACCGCTCAACGACTCCTTTTTCAAAGAGACGATCATTCAGCCGCTACTGCTCTGCATAAGATATTGAATGAAGACAAAGAGGAAGCTAAAATTCCAGCTTTATGGCTTCTTCATGATTGGCAAGAATTAACAAGTGATGATTTGACCCTTGCTTTAGCGTCCAAGGAACCTGGTGTTAGAGAAAACGCCTTGCAATTGATTGATAAAGTATGGTCCAATCCAGATTTTCAAACAGAAGAACTCAAAGCGGCCTTGTTAAAAACCGCAAACGACCCAAGCGAAAGAGTTAGGTTTCAATGGCTTTGTTCCGCAGCCTTTTTTAATTTTCCCGAGATAAAAGAATTAAAGTCGACCATTCTAAAGAACGATGTGGAAGACAAATGGGTGGGCATTGCGGCCATATCCTCTTCTGCGGGTTCAGAAGAAGCACTATTTAAAAATGCTGTAAGGGATTTTGGAACCGAACCATCAACAAATAAAAGTGAGTTTTTCGCTCATCTGGCTGCCACTATATTTAAAAAAGGAGATTTGGGTCTTATAGACAAAATCCTTGAAAACAAGGAAGAAAATAACAGTTGGTGGCAAGCCTCCATGCTTTCTGGCATTTCTTCCATGCAAGCCTATAGTACCCCAAAGCCACTGACTAAATTAGAACAAGAACTACTATTAAATAGGTTCTTAACGAGTCCAAGTCCAGAACTTCGAAAAAGTATTATTGGCACTTTTAAGGTAAGTAAATTTTCCAACACCTTGAATACAAATTCAGTTTATGCCAAAATGAAAGAAGAGAATAACATCGACTTTCAAATAGATGGAATGAGCTTGCTTTCGTCGCTAGGCGAACCCAAAATCAAAGATGAAATCCTTTCAAATATTCTTACTGGAAAAAATGAGCAATTACAATTAGCAAGCATTAAAGCTCTTCCAAGTCTTTTAAGCAAACCCGAGCTAGCAAGTATCAATAAGAAATACATCGAGTTAAAAAGCTCTTCAAAAAAGGCATGGGTAGCCTACTTATTGAATAACGAAAACAATGTATCCGAATTAATTAGGCAGGTAGAATTGGGCAATATTGCCAAATCGGATATCGAATGGCCGCAGATTGTGGAATTGATGAATTATTATGATACGAATATTAGAAACTACGCAAGAGCCGTATTCGCCATCAATGAAGACCGTAAAGCAGTATTGCAAAATTATCTACCAGCCGCAGATATAGCAGGTAATGCCGAAAATGGCAAGAAACTGTTTGAACAAAATTGTGCCATTTGCCATCAAATAGACGGCAAAAATGGCACCGCCTTTGGCCCTGATTTAGCCACCTTAAAAAGTAGAAATAAGCATTCCATCATCACAGAAATCATAAACCCGAACAATTCTATTGCCGATAAGTATGGCAACTGGGAAATTGAAACAAAAGATGGCAATCACTTATCAGGAATTATTGTTTCTGAAAACGAAAATTCGCTGAGTCTAAAAACATTGGGTGGGCAAACAGAAAACATTGCGACGACTTCCATAAAATCTCGTCAAATAGCAAAACAGTCTGCTATGCCAAACGGTCTGGAAAGTGCCATTTCTCCAAAACAAATGTCGGATATTTTAGCACTTATAAAAGGAGAATAAAGGCGGCTAGTCTGGATAAGCAACTATTTCTTATTCAGACTACGAGAAATATTAATTTATTGACTTTGATTAAGACTATCCCGCAACGCTAATCCCTAGTTGATATTTAATAATTTTAACCAACCCTTAACACTTACTTAAAACATATCAAAAGACGACTGGCACATATTAAATTCTTTTAATAATATAATGTAAAGATTCCATAGTACAATTTCCATGCTTCATAATACGTAAGTACCTAGGATTGATACTAAAATGCCTTTCCACTTCTTAATTCTAATCTTATATTTGATGTTCTCAATCAGAAAAAATTTAACCAAATGAAAAAAATCGCTCTCGGGCTACTCCTTTTTGGAAGCGTTAATTTGCTCTCTGCCCAAGATAAGATTCTAACCGAAAACTTATCTGGCTTTACAAATGCCTCCAAAAACTGGCAAATTGCAGGAACAGCAAAAGCCAATCCATTTAAGGATAATGATATTCAAACTACCCCAGGAACAGGCGTGTTGGTCAACACCCACGAACATGGCAAATATGGCAGTTCGTATGAATTAGTCTCCGATTTCCAACATGGCGATCTGGACATTTCTTTTGATTTCATGATGGCCAAAGGTTCTAACTCTGGCATTTACCTACAAGGCAATTATGAAATACAGCTTTTTGATAGCTGGGGAAAGAAAAACCCTATTTATGGTGACTGTGGTGGCATTTACCACCGATGGGACGAGAGCAAGCCCGACGGGAAAAAGGGCTATGAAGGCTATGCCCCAAGAATAAATGCAACAAAAGCCCCAGGTTTATGGCAGCACATGGACATCTCTTTTCAAGCTCCAAAATTTGATGCCAAGGGAAATAAAATTGAAAATGCTAAAATGCTTTCCATAAAACTTAATGGGATGCTGATTCATGAAAACGTAGAGCTTTCTGGTGTAACCAGGGGTGCTATGACGCCGAAAGATATTGCAAAAGGGCCATTGAGATTTCAAGGAGACCACGGTTCTTTAGCTTTCAGAAACATTGTAATAAGCAATTTTGACAAGCCAAGTGCTTCTCTACAAAATCTGAAATATGCCGTTTCTTACGCAGCATATGACCCCGCGGCAGACCCTAAAAATCTTAAGATTGACGACTCTGGCGATCTGAAAGAGCTTTCGTGGGAATTTATGAAGCAGCCTAACGAATATTCGTATACTATCAAAGGAGATTTCATTGCTCCTGCAGATGGAAAATATACTTTTAATCAATTCTCTTCTTCTAATAACACATTGACAGTTGACAATACAGAGATATTAAGCAATAAGTATACGGGGCCAAATGATGAGAGAACGGGTGAAATTGAGCTAAAGGCGGGTAAGCACACTTTGGGAATTTACAATGCCAAATACGATGGTTGGATGAACCCAACTCTTGGTCTTTTTGTAACAGGACCTGGTTTTAGAAAGATAGCTTTACATGCTGCAAGTTCTATGTTTGGCAACAAAGCCACAGACCCTATTCTTATTGACGCCAAAACCAATACCAATCTGAGAAGTTTCATGGACTTCAATAACGGGATAACCAATACGAGGATTGTGCATGCCATAAGCGTAGGTACTCCTGCAAATATTCATTTCACTTATGATTTAGACAAAGGTGCTTTATTGCAATTTTGGAGAGGTGATTTCCTTAACGCTACACCAATGTGGGACAGCAGAGGAGACGGTTCTTCAAGACCTAGAGGTCCAGTGACTTTGCTAAATAACGATTTAACACTAAATTCTTCATTGACCAACTGGCCAAAAGACACAAGCGGAACAGGTTATAAGCCTAAAGGATATACCATAGATGCAGACAACATGCCGACATTCCTTTATGAAATATTTGGAGCTAAAGTTAGCGACCAAATCAGCGTAAAAGATGGCAAATACTTTGAAAGAACGATTACCCTAAACGGTGCTAAAAACCCATTGGCTGCTAAACTTACCAGTGCCACTAAAATTGACAAGGTAATGGATGGCCTTTATGCTATCGACAACAACAGTTGGTATATCAAAATAGACCCAAAAGCAGATATTCGTCTCATAGACTCAGCGGGTAAACAGCAGCTCGAGGTACTGGTGAAAGATAAATTAACTTACGAGCTATTATTCTGATATTAAAACACTTAGACGAATGAAAAAAATACAAATATTATTTTTGAGCTTGTTGTGCTTTTCGGTGATGGCACAAGAATCTCCAAAAGAAGAAGACTTTTATAGAATAGTTACTCCGCCAGTACCAGAAGGTATACTTTTAGAAGTGGGTGGTTTGGTAACTTTACCAAACGGCTCTTTGGGTATTTCTACCAGAAGAGGTGACGTATGGATCTTGGACAACCCATTGAGTAGACAACCTCATTTTAGGTTATTTGCATCTGGCTTACATGAAATATTAGGTTTAGAATACCGCGATGGCTCTTTTTACTGTGTACAGAGAGGTGAGCTAACAAAACTAACCGACGAAAACGGAGATGGAAAAGCAGACCGTTATGAAACGGTAAGTGCTTGGCCTGTTTCTGGTCATTATCATGAGTACTCTTTCGGTCCTAAATTTGCTCCCGATGGCAGCTTTTTTGTTAGCGGAAACGTAGCCTTTGGAAACGAAGAGTGGTGGCGTGGAGAAGCCAGAGTACCTACTAGAGGTTCTGTATTCAAAGTATTCCCAGACGGTCACAGAGAAGAATGGGCTACGGGTATGCGTTCTCCTGCCGGTCTAGGAATGATTGACGGCGAACTTTTTTATTCTGATAACCAAGGAGATTGGATGGGTTCTGGTGGAATATGGCATTTGAAAAAAGGGGCATTTACAGGTCACCCTGCCAGCTTGGCTTGGACTAACGATAAGTCTCCTACCAAACTTACGGAGGAGCAATTCTTTGCAGAAAGAGATAATAGAAAAGTAAAAAATGCAGCTGGAGCATATATAAAACCAGAAAATGTGGTTAACGAAACGCCAGACATGCTTTGGCAACTGAAAGAAAAATACCCACAGGTTCAAACTCCAGTAGTATGGTTACCTCACGGTATTTTAGGTATTTCTAACTCAGAAATAATTACAGACGACAGCAAAGGAGCTTTTGGTCCTTTTACTAACCAAGTTTTCATAGGTGACCAAGGTCAATCTAAAATTATGCGAGTGTTTATGGAAAAAGTAAATGGAGAATACCAAGGTGCTGCTTGGGACTTCAGAAGTGGTTTCCAATCTGGTGTAATGAGAATGGACTGGGCTAAAGACGGTTCTTTATTTGTAGGAGAAACCAACCGTGGTTGGGGTTCGGCAGGTGATGCCAACCAAGGTCTTCAAAGACTGGTTTGGAATGGTAAAATGCCTTTTGAGATGCTAACAGTTAAAGCTATGCCTGATGGTTTCGAAGTAGAATTCACACTTCCTGTAGACAGAAAATCCGCCGAAGACTTGGCTTCTATCTCTGCCTCAAGCTTTATTTACAAACACCACCCTGTTTATGGTTCTCCGCCAATTAACAGAGAAGACTTAAACATTAAAGGGGTGAAACTTTCTGCAGACGGTAAAACACTTAGAATCGTTTTAGACGGACTAAGAAAGTATTATGTTCATGAGTTAAACCTAGATGGCATTAGAGCTGCAGGCACTTATTATTCTTTGATTCACCCTACGGTTTATTATACGTTGAATAATATTCCTGCTGGAGATAAAGTTTCTACGGCCACTTTAAAGACCACAGATTCTGGAAAAGCTAAACCAGCATCTGCCTCTAAAACTGCAAAAAAAGTAGTTTCTCCTGACGGAATTGGTAAACCAACGGCCGCAACAGCAACCACGCCTCCTACTTTTGATGAAATAAAGCCATTATTACAAAAGCATACTTGTTTGGCTTGTCACTCTCAGGACAAAAGAGTGGTTGGTCCATCGTTCAAGGAAATTGCGAAACGTAAATATTCTGACCAAAAAATGATGGAATTAATTTATACCCCACAGCCTAAAAACTGGCCGGACTATGCTACGCCAATGGCTCCAATGACACATGTTCCTAAAGCAGACGTATTGAAAATAGCAAGCTATATCAATGGCTTGAATTAATACCTCTTTCTATCTTAAAGTCGGGTATCTTGTGAGATACCCGACTTTTTTATTTTAGGTCAAAGCCATGGATATCAAGCATTTTCATGAACTTTTTAGCAGTCAAACGATTGCACAAATCGTGTATTCCATGTCTAAGAACCTTAAAGAATAACGGTATACGAAATACTTTCCCTAATTTTAAATTATTATCCCCTATCAAAATATAATGAATACATCTAGACGAAATGTCATCAAAACATTAGGAACAGTAGCGGCCACCTCATTTACTGGAGGGGCAATTGCTAGCGAAACTTTAACCCAACCAGAAGTGGAACTTAAAAATAATATCAAGCACTCTGTATGCAGATGGTGCTATAGCTCTATCGATTTTGAAGAATTATGCCAAGGTGTAAAAGCTATTGGAATGGCATCCATAGAACTTACAGGTCCTGAAGAATGGCCTATATTGAAAAAATACGGACTTACAGCAGGCATGGGCTGGGGTACATGGCCTAAAGGAACTGGACTTACTAACTTTTTTGCCAATACTAAAAACCACGAAGTTCTCATTCCTTTTTATGAAGACTTGCTGAAACAAGCTTCTGAAAACGGCATCAAAACTGTTATCTGTTTTTCTGGAAACAGAAATGGCATGAATGATTATGAAGGCATGATAAATTGTGCCACAGTGATTAGAAAGCTAATTCCGACGTGTGAAAAATATGACGTAGTGCTTTCTATGGAATTATTAAGCTCTAGAGACAGTCACAGAGATTATATGTGCGACCATATAGACTGGGGTGTGTCATTATGTGAAATGGTAGATTCGGAATACTTCAAATTACTTTATGACATCTTCCATATGCAAAGTATGCACGGTGACCATATCAGAAATATCAGACGTTTTGGAAAATACATAAACCATTACCACACTGGTGGAATGCCCGGCCGTAACGAGATTGACGAAACGCAAGAAATCTATTATCCTGCGGTCGTTAAAGCATTAATTGACTCTGGTTATAAAGGATATTTAGGTCAAGAGTTTATTCCAAAGGCTAAAGACAAAGCTGGCATGTTAGCTTCGCTAGAAAGATGCGTTAAGATTTGTGATGTTTGATAAGCTTTAAAGCTCCATTAATAAAAAACGAAGTATCGAAAGGTGCTTCGTTTTTTTTGTATCAATCTATACTCAAAACCTTCAACTCCACCCTTCTGTTTAACTCCTGCTCTTTATTAGAAATAGGTCTATCAGGCCCAAAACCCAGCGTTCTTATTCTTCTAGATCCAATACCCTTCTGAACTAAATAAGTTTTACAGGCTTCCGCTCGCTCTTCTGAAAGTTCAATATTGGCACCTCTATCTCCTTCCGAAGATGTGTGCCCACTAATTTCAATGGTCGCTTTGGGGTATTTCAGCATAAAGTTATAAACCGTATTTAATCCTTGCTGACTATAATAATTTAACTCCGACGAGGACTGGCCGAACTGAATATCGCCTAAAACTAAGCCTTCTCCAATAAAAACTTTAAACTCCCCAACTTCGACCTTTTCCGATTCAGGAGCTCTCTTTTTTATTTTTTCTTTGACTGGTTTTGGCACTTTTTCCTTCTTCTTAAAATCAAAAGGCTGCCTTAAGCCTACAAATACCGTGTTTATTAAATGGTTACTTCTATTTCTACCAATCACTCCAGCATTTTGATAGAAATCCACTTGTTCTACATACAGGGGTTGTAAAGCAAAACTGAACCCGAACTCCAACTCCGTACTTCCTCCATTTAGCATTTCCTGACCAACCCCCAAATACAAACCATACTTTAAATCATTGGAAACTATCGTGTTAAAAACCAATCCTGTCCCGGCGTCATTGATATACTTACCCGGAATAGCGGAGGATGAAGACTGCTTTTTGGCTCTTCTCTCATAAAAACCATTCGCATTTGGAATATAATTTCCTTGAACCAAATAGTACAGATTATAAGCTCTGTACTTTATCCCGAAGTTTAAACTCAAATAATTATAATCATCATAAAAACCGTTTACCGCCTGACCTTGAAATTCATATTTTAAAGATGATTTATAGGAGGTAATTAAGTTTGCTCTTGAGCCTCCAAGACTTAAATGGATGTTTTCAGTAAGTTTGTAACCTAAGTTAACGCCTATCTTATTGGTTGTTTTCAAATTAAACTCCCGCTTTCCTTCATTATTTACGGTGTAACCAATATTATAAAATCGCCACTTATAGTTCATCCGCTGATCTCCCTCCATCTTTTTCTGAGAACCAGGAAGCAGCATCCCCAAACTTATATGCGGAATAATACTGAAACGGGAATTTTCAACCTGTGCTAAGCATTGAGCAAAGGAACCAAGTGTTATAAGAAAAACTAAAGTGAGACTCTTGAACAAGTTTATACGTTTTGAATTTCGCTATCTCTTTTAAAAGTAATGATAGTTATAGATTATCCATTCATAGCCTTCTTAAAAACTGGCAAAACTTGTTCTAAATCTTGAAGTTCTGGATGCCACCTTTTCTCCCATTCTAGACTTATGTAGCCGTTATATTTGATTCGGTCTATTTCTTTCAAAATTGCTGGAATAGGCACATCGCCCTCACCTGGCAAGAAATATTCATGCGTTTCTCTATTACTAAAGCTTCCATCTTTTATTTGAACAAATTCTATAAATGACTTTAAGGTGTCTACCATTGTAGAAACAGACTCCTGCGTCTGATAATGCATATTGAAGTAGTCCCATATAATTCCAGAACTTT
This sequence comes from Arcticibacterium sp., assembly GCF_055134445.1. Classification (NCBI taxonomy): domain Bacteria; kingdom Pseudomonadati; phylum Bacteroidota; class Cytophagia; order Cytophagales; family Leadbetterellaceae; genus Arcticibacterium; species Arcticibacterium sp. Next base: position 8,203 of record NZ_JBSRVI010000159.1, on the reverse strand, counting down.
TTGCCGGTTGAGCTTCCATCACTTGTTTAATATCTTCCGACCTCACCAAGTCACCATGGCAATCCAACAACACTTTAACGTCGCTTCCTTTCGTAAATTCGCCAAGTTCACTCAGGCCATCACTTATTAAATTCAGAGATTTTTGTTTATCCTCTTTATAAGCAAACTTATCCGGAAAAACCCTTACAAAAGGAGTGTTAAGCTCTACTGCCAAATCTACATACCTTTTTACTTCGTCCATATTCTTCTTCCTCTTTTCAGGATCGCTTTCATGGAGGTTAGAAGAAGGATTTAAATTGACAATCTTAACACCCGCATCCTCTGCCAGCTTTAATGAAGATTTCAAATGAGATTTAGAAAATACCGGACTTGACAAAATGTCTAAATCATTTTTAATACCCCTAATTTCTATGCCTGCAAAACCATACTCCTCTGCTTTCTCCATAATCTTATGCCACTCCCACTCTGGGCAACCAAGCGTTGAAAAACAAAGTTTACGTCTCTTTTTGAAAGACAATAATGGAACAGCAGAAAAAGCTACTCCTAAAAATATTCTTCTATTCATAATGATAGGATGGTCAAGAAATTAAATGGTTTAGCATCGGTTCGTAAAGTATGTCATGGCTCCCAAAAAAGCACTTTGGATTCCTTTAGATATGGAATAAGAAAAACCTTCTTGTTTTTGGAATGTTTTCATGTAAATTTACAGAAAACCTGTAATAATCATTTATGAAAAACCTATTGATAATTTTAATGACACTAATGAGCGTAGGACTTAAAGCAGAAGTTTCAAAGCCGGATTCTAAAGTTTATGAATTAAGAGTTTACCACTGTCATGATGGAAGAAGAGATGCTTTAATCGCCCGTTTCCAAAACCATACCACCAGGATCTTCGAAAAGCACGGTATGGAAAATGTAGGGTACTGGCTACCGACATCTCCAGATATGAAAAATGATTTAATCTACATCCTTTCTTATCCTTCTATGGAGGCGAGGCAGGCATCATGGAAGGCATTTTCTACCGACCCAGAATGGAAGAAAGTGGCAGGCGACTCAGAAAAAGACGGTAAAATAGTAGCTTCCGTAGATTCCAAATTCCTTAAGTTAGAACCAGAATTGACTAAAAAACTAAAACTAAAAGCAGCATCGCCAGAGCGTATTTTCGAACTGCGTTCTTACTATTGCCTTCCTGGAAAATACCCAAACATTGTTGCTCGTTTCAGAGACCATACCCGTAAAATCTTCAAAAACCATAACATGGAAAATATTGCCTATTGGGGAACTATTGAAAAAGACAATACACAGCCGCACTTGGTTTATATCATAGCACATGAAAGCGAAGCAGAAGCGAAAAAATCTTGGGATGCTTTTAGAATAGACCCTATCTGGAAGGCTGCTCAAAAGGCGTCTGAAGAAGATGGCAAAATAGTAGAAAAAGTAGTTTCAGTGATGATGTCTCCGCTGCCTTTTTCAAAAATAAGATAGCTTTAAGAAAATGAAGTTGAGCTTCTTAATCTTTGGCCTCCTTTCTTTCTTTGCCACTACAGGACAAGAAATAGTTAGGGGGCCTTTTTTACAGTCTGCCACCCAAACGGGCATGCTTATCAAATGGCGGTCAAACGCGGTTCAAACATTTCAGCTGAAATATGGCTTAAATGAAAACAACCTCGACCAGTCTTTGGAAGTCACTGGCTTTATAGACTTTGAAGCTCATTTAGAAAATCTACAATCAGGCAGGGTTTACTTTTATGCTATAAAAAACACTAATAATAAAACGTACAAAGGTTCATTCAAAACACTTCCTAATAAAGATTCAAAGGAACGCCTTCAATTTGTGGCTTTAGGAGACTGCGGTACCGGAACACCAGCACAAAAGGAAGTGCTAAATCAAGTAAAACAGTATTTCGGAACTAAGATGATTGATGGGCTATTGCTCCTAGGAGACAACGCCTACAACTATGGTTTCGACCGTGAATATCAAACCAATTTTTTTCCCATATATCAAGAAGGTTTACTGAAGAACACCGTACTCTGGCCTACGCCAGGAAACCACGACTATGCTGGCAAAACTTGGCCCAATGATTTCGGCCAACGACCAGACTACTTCAATATATTCGCATTACCTATCCGAGGAGAATCAGGCGGAGTTCCATCTGGTACAGAGGCTTATTATTCTTTTGATGCAGGAAATGTGCACTTTATCTCTTTAGACTCTTACGGTCAGGAAGAGAACAAAAGGATGTCTGATTTGTTAAGTAAGCAAGCCAAATGGCTGCAAGAAGATTTATCGGCTAATACATTACCATGGACAGTGGTTTTCTTTCATCATCCCCCTTTCTCAAAAGGTTCTCACGATTCTGATAAAGAACCGGAACTTATAGACATTAGAGTTAACCTTGTTCCCATATTTGAAAAGCACCATGTAGACTTAGTATTAACCGGGCATTCGCATAATTATGAACGCTCCTACCCTTTAAAAGGCTTTTCTGGAAAAGAGTCTGATTTTTCAATAAACAATCATACCACCAGCACGTCTTCTGGCAGGTATAATGGCGAACAAAACTCCTGTCCTTATGTTAATAAAGAGGCAGGAACCATCTATTTGGTAGCGGGAACGGCTGGATGGGTAGGCGGAAAGTCTGAAGGATACCCACATGACGTCATGTATTATTCAAATTCCGACGAAACCGGAGCCGTAATTTTAGAATTTGAAAACAATGAAATGGTGGTCAAATATATTTCTTCAAAGGGCATTCAACTTGACCATTTCACAGTTCTAAAAGACGTAAATCTATCCAAAGAGTATACGGTAGATTGCGGTGAAAGCCTTCATTTAAAGAGCAGCTGGCCTCAGATATTATTCGACAATAAATCAGAAATCATAATTCCAAATTTATCAAAAGACACCCTGATTTTTGCAACGGATATTAAAAAGTGTCTGACAGATACTTTCAAAATAAATGTAAACCCATTCCCAGAAATAACGGCCACTTCTAATTCCCCTATCTTAGAAACCAGCGATTTAGAATTAAGGGCAAACTTTCAAGGAAAAGGAACCTTAAACTGGAGTGGCCCTAACGGATTCACCAGCAATGAAGCCAATCCCAATATAAAAAACGCAAGATTAGAAAATGCAGGCGTGTATGTTTTAAAAGCAGAATACAACTCGTGTTTAAGCGAGACGGCCGTTGAGATTATCATAAACCCAATACTTTCTTCAAAGGAGCGTGAGGCCGAAACACTTTTGGTTTATCCCAACCCTTCTGACAATAAGTTTATAATAGACTTTCAAGCTCCTTCTTTGGGAAATTATAACCTTAAAATTTTCAATCTTTCAGGAATTCTTTTTTACGAAAAAGAAGTAATCTTAACAAAAGATTTAAATAAAAGGATTGAAATAAATCATATTGAGTTGCCTAAACACACGCCGTACATTTTAAAGTTTGAGTCAAAAAACTATTCAAAAAGTAAGCTCATCTCAGTCCATTAGCAAAGTAGATATTGGGAAATAAACCTTCACAGAAGTTCCCACATCTGGTTCATTATCATTTAGGTCTGAAATTTCGTAGTTGATGTTCGTTTTATTAATGGCATTATAGGTCTCAAATCGCTCTGCGGTTATTTTAAGCCCTTGAGAAATGTATCCTTTATTGGTCTTATCTAGAATTTCTTTTGACCTAACCCTACCTACGCCGTCATCTTCTATTTTACACAAAATATATTCCCCCTCTTTTTGAAAAGAAACAGACAGTAAACCCTTGCCTTTTTTATATCTGATTCCATGGTTTATAGCGTTTTCCACAAAAGGCTGCAACATCATGGTTGGTATTTCAATCATCTTGTCGACCTCTTTCTCTATCTCCAATTTAAAAACAAACTTGTCCTCAAAACGCATTTGTTCCATTTCTACGTAAAGCTTCAAAAGGTTAATTTCATCTCCTAACCGAATCCCTACACTTCTAGAACTGTCTAGAAAAGAGCGAATTAGTCGAGCAAACTTACTCAGATAGTCGTTGGTAGAAACCACGTCATTTTTAAGAATAAAACTCTGAATAGAGTTTAATGAATTGAAAATGAAATGAGGATTCATTTGCATTTGAAGTGTTTTCAACTCCAACTCTGCTCTGGCCATTTCAGATTTCAGAGCTTGCTCTTTTACTTCATTAAGTTTTTGTTCCCCTCGTTTTCTATTGGTAATATCAATCGCTATCCCTAAAACCATATAGGGTTTTCCGTTTTCATCAAAAATTGTTTTCGCAATGTTTTCCACCCATCTAATTTCACCCTTTAGATTCACAATGCGACAGTCGCAGCTGATGGATTCATAGGCCCTGATGTTATCCTTAAAACCTTTTATCATATGGGCATCATCTAGATGAACCGCCCTTTCCCAGAGCTTCCAATCTTTTTTCCATTCTTCTAGCCCAAAGCCATAAAAATCCACAAAAGATTTACTTACAAATAGTGGCTCATATTTTGGAATACTAGCAGCCCAAACTGCCTCATCCAGAGCGTTTAATATGTCACTTAAATTCCTTTCACTACTTTTTAGTCTCTCTTCGGCATTAATCTGTTCGGTGATATCAACACTGATACCGAGCATCATCTCTAGTTCATTACTGTCGTTATAAACATACTTACCCGTGCACTCCAACCATTTCAAATGACCATCAGCGTCTTTTATTTGAATCACTCCTTGGGTAAAGCCTTCGCTAAAAAGCTTCTGTAGCATTATTTTCTCCTTCTCTCGAAACTCCTCCGTCACGTAATTTGACCAAACGGCGTAATCCTCGTACCAATTATCGATAGGTATTCCAAACACTTTTTCGAAAGAATTACTCACAAATAGAGGTTCTCTAGCAGGTAGCTTTACAGCCCAAACAACCTCATCCAAAGAGTTCATAATTAAAGAGAGCTGTTTTTCACTACGTTCCAACTCTTTCAAAGCCAATACCTTCTCCGTGATATCCCCAGCCATGCCCAATAGGATTTTGGGTTTCCCTTCTTCATCCAAAAGGATTTTTCCACGATTTTCGGCCCACTTAACTTCCCCGCTTTTATTAAAAACACGAACGGTGTAAGGACCAAATTTCCTATCCTTAACGTCTTCAAAAATTCGGTCTACAATATACTTGTCTTCCTCATGAATAACCTCTTTCCATTTGTCTGGATTTGCCTTCCAGTCTTCTAAAGTAAAGCCAAACAGATACTCAAAAGACTTACTCATAAAAATAGGCGTACCACTGTAAAAGTCTACAGCCCAGACCGCCTCGTCAAGAGAATGAAGTATATCTCCCAAAAGCCTTTCGCTCTCTTTTAACTTTATATCAGATAAGACAAATTCTGTAATATCCCGCATTAAAACTATAGCTCTCCATACGGTTCCTTCCGAGTTATAGAAATAGTTTACCGCGTTTTCACGCCAAATATATTTGCCTGATTTCTGCCTAGCCCTATGCTTTACGATAACATTACTTCGCCTTTCTGCAATGGCCTTTTCTAAAATTGATTTAATCTCGACCATATCTTCCGGATGAATTAAATTAAATAATTCTTCCCCCTGCATGTTCATGGTTTCTTCAATACTATAACCCAATATTTTCTCACAAGAAGGTGACACATAGGTTACGTAATCTCCTTCAGACACTAAAAAACCGTCTGTCGTATTCTCGGCAATAAACCTATACTTCTCCTCCCGCTCCATGAGCTCTGCCTCTCTAGCCGACGGTTCTGTAATGTCTTGAACAATGCCAATTAAACCTTTTACTTTCTTATTTTCATCCTCAATTGGGATTTTGGAAATCACAAATCTCCTAAAACTTAAATCACTAGGCCTCACTTGAAATGATTCCTGTTTTAAAATTGACTTTCCTGTTCTATGAATTTCCTTATCTTGATCTAAGGAAAACTGAGAAACTTGTTCTGGAAAAAGATCTATATTTCTTTTCCCAATAACCTCTTCTTCAGACTTTACCCCAATATACTTTAGGCCCTCATAATTTAATAAAGTCAACTTATGCTCTTTATCCTTCACAAAAACACCTAATGGCAAACGATCCACTACGGTCCTAAGCAAATCCTTTTCATCAAACAACTTGCTTTCCGACTCCCTTGCCATAAAAAGGCTCCTCACTAAAGACATTAATCCGGTAATCGAATTGCCAAAATCAATCTCGTTCTCTGTCCATTCTCTAGGTGTAGCAATTTGCTCAAAAGACAAAAGACCAATAATTATCCCTCGCTCATAAATTGGAAAATTTAATACGGAAGCTATTTTTAAAGGTTTCAAGTAATCATGCACCAGTTCTGTAAGCTCTTTATCACTTAGGGCGTTCTTAGAAACCAAAGGCAATCCCTTTCTTACACATTTGAAATATTCCGGGTAGTTTTTCTCCAATAAGACTTCCTGCAGCTCGCTAAGCTCACCATCTTGAAGGATACTCTCTGAAATAATTTTATCATCTTGAAGCTCCCAAACACCTATTCGATTTACATGGATAGCATTATTTAACTCTTTCAAAATGACGCCAAAAGCTAAAGAAGCATTGTCAAACTGTCCAAAATCTGTTTTTAGCAAACGGGTTAAGGTAATGTATTGAATGTTAGATTTTAGACTTTCCAAAGCTTTAAAATATAATTGAGATTAAATTTGATTGCATCCATGCAAATTACATAATTCTATAAGAGAAATTGCCCAAAAGATAGCTTTACCACTATCCTAGGAATCTATACATAGACCTGTCACTCAAAAGACATGAACTACCATTAACCCGGTTTATGCATTGGAGAACCGTAATGAGTTTTAAAGTGTATTAAATCAGGCATTTAAAGAAGATTAGCATAGCACCGTTCTGGTGATTGAGTTTAAATGAGTTACGGACTGATTTGAAGCAATTTAGCTACGGTCCCGATAAAATGGGGAGAGCTTCTTATGCATATAGCAGGTTTAAAGAAAACCTTCGCCTGGACAAAAAAAGAGAGGTTTTGCAAAAGCAAAACCTCTCTTAAAGTAAAGACACACTTAATCTAAATTCTTAAACAAATTGAAGGGCATTTTCCGCGGCCTTAGCTTCTTTCCAATCCTTCCATTTACTTCCTATAAGCTTAGTCATCCCTCTGTCTACCACGGAATGTCTAGCCAAATAAAGACCTCCTTTAAGTGTCGTAAAGACGGAATCGTTAGCCCTAAGAGCTATACTATACCCACCTTCTACATACCTAATATGATGCCACCAAAGCGAAGGAATAAAAGCAGTTTCTCCATGTGCAAAAACACCTTCAAAACCTTCTAAATTTTGAGCCGCAGGATATTTATCATAATCCGGATTTTCAGGATCAAAATGACTCATCACCGTATACGGATGCTTATAGAGCTTTTTACTTTGATCGGGACCAAAAAGAATAATCTTTTTACGCGTCTGGAATTGCGTTAAAAAAACATTAGAGCAATCCATGTCATAATGTAAGCTGGTGACAGAATCCTGTCCACCAAAAAACATAAACTTATAACTTTTAATAAACCCATCCATAATATTTGGATAGCGGATATCATTCGTCAATTCGGGTATTTTCTTGAAAATATCAAATAGGAAAATCCTCAGATCCACAGGTCCTTCCTCAATAAGATCTAAATAATCTCCAAATTTCATTCTTTTCGCTATCTGAAAATACTTTTTAGGGTCATGATAATTTTTATCAATCAATGGAACTTCAAGGTTTCCATGGTTTTTTTTCAACCACTCAAATGTCCATTTCTCAGTAGCAGGCCAATCTTTCACTAAATCAGTAAAAATAACTGGCTTTTTAGGTTTCAAGTAATTTTCTATAAACTCCTCTCTAGATAAATTACTTCTTCTTTCTATCGGTTGTAAATTCATAAAACTAAATCTAAATTAGTTTCGTTTTGCTTATAATGATAATTAACGCACGGTACATTTATACTTATACCACCGCCCATAAAATTCGTTTGTATTTCACAACAAAATTAATATTATTTCCTTTCATTCAGTAATGACAAAACTCATAAAAAATATTGTCGGTGTTTTTCTCGTGGCTTGCATGCTTATTTTGGCGTGGAAGTTCCTAATTCCTTCTATACCAAATCCTTTCAAAATTAAGAAAGTTGAATCAAGCCACTCCCTAATCCTGAAGGAAATTAGAACTATGGGAAACCTTGAACTGGCCTCATATTTCTTTAATGACA
>NZ_JBSRVI010000158.1:0-61912 GCF_055134445.1 Arcticibacterium sp. | reverse complement strand
CCCAAGAATGTCTTATAGAAATTTATGATAAATTCGGTGTAAGTGAAATTACACCGAGTTTTGAAGCATTCTTTACCACTTTTAGTGAGTTAAACAGGTCCCTGTGGACCCAGTTAGAACAAAACCTTATCACGCATGAAACTATCAGAAAGTTTAGGTTTCAAATGGCTCTTGATAAACTCCAAGCCGTCATTGATATAAAAAAGTCGGAGGCTATGAACGAAAGCCTTTTACAACTTCTACCTTACAAAAAAAAGCTTATTCCTGACTGTGAAGAAGTGCTGGACGGACTAAAGTCTAAGTACAGCCTTCATATTCTTAGCAATGGTTATGCAGAAATACAGGCAAAAAAACTTCAATATAGTGGCATTAACCACTACTTTAATGAAGTAATAACCAATGACGCCGCAGCATCTCGAAAACCTGACATTGGGATTTTTAATTTCGCTTTAAAAAAAACTTCCGCCACCACGCACCATGCACTCATGATAGGCGACAGCTACCAAGCAGACGTACTAGGTGCAAAAAATGCAGGCTGGGATACGATACATTTTCAGCCATTGCCCGAAGCTTCTGAGAACTTAAGTACACTTAAGATTACTGCACTCAAACAAATACTTGATTACCTTTAACAAAAACTAGCTGTAAAGTTTATGAATTATCTAGAAGCAAACATTGAAGTCAATGCTGAGTTTAGCGAGATTTTAGTAGCCGAATTAGCCGAAATAGGTTTTGACACTTTTTTGGAAAACGATAACGGTCTTCAAGCTTACAGTACAGATGAGCTGTTTGACGATATTGCCTTCAAACAACTCATGGAAGAATATGCTGCCAAAACAAGCCTATTCTATTCCCTAAAGAAAATTGAAAAAGAAAATTGGAATGAAGAATGGGAAAAAAGCTTTGAACCTATTCAAGTTTTGGATAAAATATTAGTTCGTGCTTCTTTCCATCAGCCATCTGCTGATTTTGAACATGAAATCATCATTACCCCTAAAATGTCCTTTGGCACAGGCCATCATGAAACCACATCTCAAATGATGGAACTTCAGCTAGACATAGACCATAGTGGTAAGTCCTTATTAGATGTAGGAACTGGCACAGGTATTCTGGCCATTTTAGGAGAGAAATTAGGAGCAAATGATATCAAAGCATTTGATATTGACGAATGGAGTGTTGAAAACACCATTGAGAACATTGAGCTAAACGCCTGTCAGAATATTGAGGTTTCTTTAGGAACAATAGCAGACGAACCACAGAAACAATATGATATTGTGATTGCAAATATTAACAGAAACATACTTTTAGACGAAATTCCAACCTATATCACATTCATAAAAGATGGTGGTCTATTGCTACTTAGTGGCTTTTATGAGAAAGATATAGCAGAAATAGAAGCTTGTTGCGTCCGCAACGGCATAAAAAAAATAAAGCAAATAAGTAAGAAGGAATGGGCTGCTGTCGTTTTTAGTAAGCCAACCGCCTAATTAATAGTTCAGAATGAAAATGAACGTGATTTTCAAAAGTTTTTCAACACTTCTTATTTTATTAGTATCAGGAACCTTTCTTCAAGCTCAGGTTATTCGGTTATCTACAGAAACCGACGCCTTTATGGAAGATTTCGAGAAAGTATTTAAGGATGGGAAAAACGCTGTATCTATAGCGGAATTTGAAACGTTCAAACCACATTTTCAAAACGATTTTACGCTTGACACCAGACAAGAGTTTATTGCTTTGTGTCAAAAAATGGCTCAGAAGAACCATAAAATGCCAGAATATTATAGGCTTTTAGTGCTTATAAATACGGCATATAATACAGAGGATTTCAATTCGGCCAATATGCCATCATTGGTTTCTACCCTAAAAGTATTAGCAGAAAAGCAGGCCTCAAAGAAAATCATTGAGACTTACGTCCAACTAAAAGAGCTGATAGCAACTAGATTACTTTATAATGGCAATTTCAATAAGCTTTACGTCTTAAATGGTACTTATGAGTTTCAATACCTTGAAAAAAAACAGGACTATTTTGAACCGCAAAAAACGCCCATAGAAACTGCTCCTAAGGATAAAGGCGAAGATTTTGGGTTGTTTGATGATTGGGACGAAACTGAAGAAGTGGATCCTTGGGACGACCCCAAGCTGACTGTTGACCCCAATAAATTTTACAGACGAATACCCATTCCTCTAATTTCCGACTTCATCATTAAATTTTCGGGCGTAGATCTTGTTTTCGTTACTCCATCAGACTCCGTTTTTCTTAGAAACACCTCTGGTGCGGCAGATTTAATTCAAGATGTATGGGTGGGAAACAAGGGTAACATGAATTGGGAAAATTTAGAAATGCCAGATGTAAAAGCCAACTTAACAGAATACAGCTTCAAACTCTCTTCCCCAAAAATAACAGCCGAAAAAGTTACATTTACCTATGATAATTATCTATTAACACCAATTGAGGGGGTTTTGGAATTTAAAGGAGAAAAAAGGGTAGCGAATGCTTTGAGTAACTTTCCTCGATTTAAATCTTATGAAAATAATGCTCGGTTTAAAAAACTGGAATCCAATCTTAATTACAAAGGAGGCTTTTCATTAATAGGAAATAGAATTTACTCTACTTCTTTAAACCATAATGTTTCCACGCTTATTGTCAACAAGGGCTCACTAAACTCATTTAAGGTAGAAGGTAAAAAGATAGAATTTACAGATTCGCTAATCACAGCCGATTTTGTAAGTTTCACTACCTATATCAAAGAAGACTCCATTTATCATCCTGCCGTTAGATTAAAATTTAATTCCCTTTCTAACCAGCTCAAACTTTATAAGCAAGAAAACGGTGGGTTCAGGAACTCCATGTACTCCGACACCTTCCATGAAATGGATATTAAATGCGATGCCATGCAGTGGAATCTTAACGATGGTAACATGGAGTTTTATATCATTGCCGGTAAGTCTGAAATTCCAGCTGTTTTTGAATCTTTTAATTATTATAACCCTGCCAGAATGAGAACGCTGAGCAATTTGACAGGTTTTAATCCGCTCATTTTTTTGGGCAATTATGTTTATCGAAAAGGTAAAAATCAATTCAACCTATTTGAGATTCAAAACAAAATAGCTAAAACACCCGACCAGATAAGAAACGGTGTAAATGTGGCTCGCCAGATGGGTTTTATTGACTATGACCCGCATACAGACCAATATCGCTTAAGCAGAAAAGGATTACACTATTTCAAATCTGCCACAGGAAATGGCGATTACGACGACTTAGTTTTTGCTTCTGTGGCTCCTGGTGGTGGCGGAAATGCAACGATTGATAGAAATTCCAATTCTTTAGATATTTCTGGAACTCAGGAATTTAAACTTTCAGATTCCCTAGGAATAAGATTCCTTCCAAGAGACCAATCTCTAAAAATGGAAGGAAGTAAGTCTTTCAAGTTTCACGGAGAAATTATTGTCAAAAACTATAGGTTTATAGGAGACTTTGAAGTAGACTACGAACGCTTCTTGGTTAACTTGAACAGAATAGACTCTATTTCATTCATTCCTGTTGATATTTATAATGCAGGAGGTAGAACAGAGATTGGTGCTCATATGGAGTATGGAAAAACAGGTACATTATATCTCAATGCTCCAGATAATAAGTCTGGGAGAAAAAGCCTCCCGCAATACCCTCGACTAGTTATCCCAGATGGCGTTTTGGTCAAATTTAACAATCCGGTAAGAGGGAAGTATGCATATCCTGAAGATGTTTTCTTTAAAATTGACGCTGTAGATCATGACAGCCTCAACACCAGAAACCTGATGTATACAGGAATGTTTAGTTCGGGTGGTATCATTCCCCCTATCAGAGAAACCCTGATGGTTATGCCAGATACCTCCATAGGCTTTGTTCATAAACCTAAAGGTGCTTATGAGCTTTATAAAACACCTTCTACCTTTAAGTTTGACACGCCCATATCGATGACTAAAAAAGGTTTAATCTCCAGTGGCATATTAAGTCATTTGGCGTCCAGCCTAGAAGTTGTCAAGGCAGAGTTTGGGCCAGAAAAGCTAATAATGGAGGGCGAAAAGGCACGCATTAAAGAATCATATACCACTGGAAATAAATATTTCCCAGATGTAGCTATCAATAACTACAAAGCCTCTTGGAAACCAGAAGCAGACAGTCTTGTTATAAAGTCACCAGAACCGTATAGTTTTTATAAAACCACCACCAAGTTAAGCGGAGGCTTGGTAGTAAGACAAAATGGACTTTACGGGCAAGGTGTGTTAGAGAGAGATGATTCGCAAACTAAATCTGAGTCTATTAAATTTGATAAAACGGGTTTCTTAGCCTCAGAAACTGGATTTATTATCAAATCAACCACGGGTGGTGCTTTGCCTGTGTTAAAAGGACAGAAAGTTGAAATCAACTTCAACATCGAGAACAACTTAGTAGATATTTCTCCAAGAAGCGGCGATTTTAATGACACCATATCTTCCTCTATTTCTTTCCCTAATACGGCATATAAAACCACTATTGATGATGCGAAATGGGATATCAATAAGAAAACCATTACCATGAAAGGCAATGTGGTAAACTCTAAGTTTACCTCAACTGCTGCCAATCAATTTGGACTTTCTTTTAATGGTGAATCTGCTCTCTATGACATTGCCCTAAACACTTTAAATGTAAGTGGTGTACCAGGCATAAACTCGGTAGATGCCATTATTGTGCCTAGAGATGGCAAAGTGGCCATTAAGGGTGAAGGAAAACTAGAACCTTTTACCAATGCCACCGTCATAGCAGATACCCTAAATAAGTATCATACCTTGTCCAATGCCAATATTACCATCAACTCAAAACTAAGCTATACGGGTAATGCCTCTTATCAGTTTGTAAATGTGAGCTCAGATACCTTTAACATCAAAATGGGTAGCTTTGAATTTGCTGAAATAAGTCCAGATGGACAGGTATTAAGAAGTAAGAAATCTCAAAAGCTCTCTACCATTGCAAAGGCGTCTCTAACCGAAAAGGACAGTGTTTACCTATCTCCAAAGATGCTTTACATAGGAGAAATTACCATGCAAGCACCCTTTAAAAACTTAAATTTAAACGGTCAAGTAACACCAGTTTTAAATAAATACCCAGCTTTAGGGAGCAACTGGATAAATTATTCTGGCAATAAATCTGAAGAAATAATTATCAATGTTGATGAGACTTTAAAAGATGGTGGTAAACCATTATTTGCTGGTTTGCACTTAAAACCTTCTGCATCTTCGGAGGCTCTTTACCCTACTTTCCTTTCGGCTAAAGGTTATGAAGATGACTACGATCTATTCTTAGCTAGAGGTGTTTTTAAAAGAGATGAACCTAATAAAAGGTTTACCATTTACCCAAATCAAAAGGATAATCTGGGAAATAAATATGAACTCTATGATGATGCCGGTCTTATAGAACTAGAAGGTAAATTTAATTTTTTAACCCCAGACCTGTCTAGTTATGTAGAAACAGTGGGCTTGGCAGAAGTAAACCTAGATTCCATGGTATATAAATTCAATACCATGATGAAGTTTAACATGCCAATTCCTATCCCAATGCTTCTAAAAATGGGTGATAACATCGTTAAAACGAACCTAGATATTGGTAATTCTGACGGTGCCATAGCATTTGAGAGCTCAGAATTTTTAGCTAAAATGACGCAGTTTGTAGGTACAAAAACCACGGAGGATTATAAAACCAAATACTATAAAGGACATATTCCTTTATTTCAGGCTTCACCAAAGTTTTTTGCCAGTATACTATTTAGCGACTTGAAATTAAAATGGAGCCCTATCTTTAATGCTTTTTATAGCACCCAGCCCTTGGGTATTTCCAATATTGGTGAAACTGATATTAATGCTAAAATCCCTGGATATTTTGAGATTAATAAAAACCCAAGAACAGGAGACGAAATTTATATTTTCTTGGAAGTTTCCCCGGACACTTGGTACTACATGGGTTATAAAGCAGGACAACTGGGTATAATTTCTTCTGACTTTGAATTCAATAAAATGTTGGGTACTAAAGATAAAACAGCCAAAGGCATAGAACTCATAAACATTGACATGGCAGAAGCTATGGCCTTTAGAAAGCGTTATTTAATGTCTTATATGGGTGTTTCTGAAGAGGCTTTTAACCAGCCAAAACGAGCCACAAGCTCTACCCCTGGGAAAATAGAACCTATAGCAGTACCAAGTACCACGGGCTCATCAGATGGGTCTGTCACGACCCAACCAGCTAAAAAAGTGATAGAAGAAAAATCGGATGGATTCTAAACTTTAGGGTGACAAAGATTCATGTTCCTATTTCCCTTGCTTAATATTTGGCATAAGTTCAGAAAAAAGAACGACCTTTGCGGCTGATTATGAAGACAAAAGGAAACAGAAAAACACACGTCAATATTGTTACATTGGGGTGTTCTAAAAACGTTGTAGACTCAGAAATTCTATTTACCCAGTTAAAAGGTAACGGTGTTTCTGTAGAACATGAGGCCAAAAACGATAACTCCAACATTGTGGTTATAAACACTTGTGGATTTATTGATAACGCCAAACAGGAATCTATAGATACCATACTAAGATATGTGGATGCCAAAGAAGCTGGCATCGTAGAGAAAGTATATGTTTCCGGATGTCTTTCTCATAGGTTTAGAGATGAATTGGCTCCAGAAATCCCTCAAGTAGATGCATGGTTCGGTACCAATGAACTCCCAAGGCTCTTAAAAACATTAAAGGCTGATTATAAGAAAGAGCTCGTAGGAGAAAGACTCTTAACCACTCCAGCACATTTTGCTTATCTAAAGATAGCAGAAGGTTGTGATAGACCTTGCTCTTTCTGTGCCATTCCTTTAATGCGTGGAAAACACATTTCCACCCCAATGGAAGACCTCATTACGCAAGCCAAGAGCTTAGCTAGCAGAGGCACTAAAGAGTTAATCCTGATTGCTCAAGATTTAACTTACTACGGATTAGACATTTATAAGAAAAGAAATTTAGCTGAACTCCTGGATAAACTAGCCGATGTGGAAGGAATAGACTGGATAAGACTACAGTATGCCTACCCTGCGGGCTTCCCTATGGATGTTTTGGATGTCATTAAAAACAGACCTAATGTTTGTAATTACCTAGACATGCCCTTACAGCATGGCTCTTCCGAGATATTACAACTCATGAGACGTGGCATTAATAGAGAAAAGACAGAGGCATTAGTAGATGCCATACGTCAAAAAATACCAGAAATAGCTCTTAGAACTACATTAATAGCGGGTCATCCTGGAGAAACCGAAGACCACTTTGAAGAGATGTATCGTTTTGTAGAAAAAATGAGGTTTGATCGTCTTGGTGTTTTCCAGTATTCTCATGAAATAGACACGCATTCTTTTTCCATGCCAGACGACATTCCTGCCGACGTGAAGCAAGAAAGAACAGACCTTATCATGGAATTGCAGCAAGGTATTTCTCAGGAGCTAAACTCAACAAAAGTAGGCCAAACTTATAAAGTACTTTTTGACAGAAAAGAAGGCGATTACTTTATTGGTAGAACAGAATTTGACTCTCCAGAGGTAGATAATGAGGTATTGGTGAGTGCTAATCAATATGTCAGATTAGGAGACTTTGCCAATGTCAAAATTCACTCTGCTGAAGAATTTGATCTTTACGGAGATGTCGTTATCTAATTTTCTTTCTTAAGATATTTCGGAAATCTCATAAACCTTAGACCTATAGAAAAGTCTAGGCGATCCATTATAATAGGATTGTCTAGCGTTAGCATTCCTTTGCCATCACCATAGTCTATATCATTTAGTTTCCCAGAATTATATCCTGCCTCGAGGCTAAGAATAATATCTCTCCCTATGATGTCATTGCCTAAAAGGAAATCTAGACCTAAAGTAGCTGCAGCACCAAATTGTTTGCCGGTAAAGTTAAAATTAGCTCCATTATAGTCTCCCTTGTCGCTATAAAAGTACATCCCAGGACTTACACCAAAGACCACAAAAGTCTTAAAATCAATGCTTTTTCTTAAGAAAACTGCTGGCCCAATAAACTTTCGTGAAACTTTATTAGAAATACTTCCTGTCATTTCAGCATCCGTGATTTTATTCAAATAAGTTATATTATCAGCAGCGTTAGAAGATTTAAAATCGGTATAAACTACTCCAAGTCCAAAACTTTCCATTGGGAAAAATGCTAAATCTGCACCAAAAGTCCATCCTTTCAGAAGCTTCTCTTGGTATAAACCGTAAGCATTAGTTGCCTCAAATCCATTATCCAAAATATTTCCTATACCCGCCTTTACGCCTACTCTCCACTTTAAATAATTCTTAAATTCTCCCGTAGAAACTACTGGATTAGAGGAGATAACAGGTGCAGGACTTTTCTGAATTGGAACTGCTTGCTTTTCAACTTCCTTGTTCGTTTCAGTCTTTGGAGTATTTACTTTTAAATCTTTCCTTTCTGATGTCTTAGGAGCAATTTTATCAGCCGTACTTTCTTCTGTCTTTGGTGCTTCATCTAACTTGGGATTTGCTTTATCTTTTGATATTTTTGTACTCTCTAAATTCAAAGCTTCTTTCTCAATCCTTTTATTCTCTTTTTCTAGCTCCTTCTCCTTTTTCCTCAATTCCCTTTTGCTTTCAATCTCCTGAGCGGGAGAATTCTCTATTGACTCATCCTCTAAAACAGGAATATTTGCCAATTCCGTGGTAAGCTTCTCTGCTTTGTCTTTAGAATCTTCCTGTATCTTTTCAGCCTTCGTGGCTTCTTCTTTATCCTCTTTTAAAGATTTTTTCTTGTTTCTCTTTTTTGTTTTAGCATCTAGTAAAATCAAATCGCTATCATATTTATTATAGCTAAAGCTTTTGACCAAATTCTTAAATATTTCATTTCTGAGTATTGTACCCTTTAGTCCTACATAAGCATATACAAACCTGGTAGGACTTTCATCCAATATTCTACAGCGAATTTCTTCGTTTGCCTGTGTTACAATAACATCCCTTTGAGCCGTAGCATCCAAAATGAAAAAAGCATTGAACACTACTAAAGCAATCATGAACTTAAAAAAGGCCATAGCCCTAAGTTTGATTACCTTCCTTATTATAAACTGTTTATTAGCTGTAAGCATGTTCTACTAGCACGTTAAATTATCTTATAACTTAAGAATGCAAAAACTATACCGCTATTATACCGTTGCATCATTTTTTCTTTTCAAATGGAAATTACAAATTAATAGCTAATATAAATCTTGGAACGTATTTTGCACGTATGTAAGTAAGAAAGGCGAAAGTTTGATAGTGCTTAACTAACCGTTAACTAAGTTTTAAAGCTCAGAACTTGACATTATCAAAAACATTGCTTTATCTTTCGAACTCTTAATTATCAATTAAACCAAAAGCGAACAATATAGATACAAACCTCGACGTTAACTAAACGACATGTAAGAATGGAAAAAGTTCAGATTAACGAGAGTGAACTAGTATCAGCATATATCCATGGGGATGATGCGGCTTTTGACACGCTAGTAGAGCGTTACAAATCAAAGATATATACCACCATTTATCTCGTAGTGAAAGACCAGTATGTGGCTGAAGACCTTATGCAGGATACTTTTATCAAAGCGATAAAGACATTACGAAATGGTAAGTATAATGAAGAAGGAAAGTTTCTTCCTTGGATACTGAGAATAGGTCATAACCTCGCTATAGACTATTTCCGTAGAGCAAAACGCTACCCTAAGGTGGTTTTTGAAGACGGAAGCAATGTATTTAACACGCTTAACTTTTCTGAGAACTCGATAGAGACCAAACAGATTAAGAAGGAATCTCACGAGCATCTAAGAGGATTAATTAAGCAGTTACCAGATCAGCAGCGAGAAGTGCTCATAATGAGACACTATGAAGACATGAGTTTTCAGGAAATCGCTGATGCCACTGGGGTTAGCATTAATACAGCTTTAGGTCGTATGCGTTATGCTCTCATTAACTTAAGAAAAATGATGAGTAAATCTGTATATGCGTATGACACAAACCTTTACAACACAGTTGAATGATGTAGTTCGTTACATTTATAACGAAACATCTAAAAAAGAAAATGTTCAAATCGAAGCGTCTCTTGCTAGAGATGTTAATCTGCTAGACTTCTATTTAGATAGTCTGAGTATTAAAGCAGAAATGGAAAACATAAAAATGATTCCTTCGGAACAGTCGGTTAGTAAAATATTGGCATTTTCTAGAAAAACCAGTCCTGTACTTTAAGTACAGACTGGTTTTTTTTATTTCATCCCTTCTTAAAAAATTATCCTTTAATTCAATTAAGGGTTAGTAGGGCATGCCTTTGTTATAAATTAATCTAAATACCTTAAACCCGCTTTATGCATCAGAAAATCTCCCGATTTTATCGGACCCGTAGCTAAATTGCTTCAAATCAGTTCGTAAATCCATTTAAACTCAATCACCAGAACCCTTCGACAAAAAGCTCAGGGCAGACTGCTATGATAATCTCGTTTAAATGTCTGATTTATTCCACTTTAAAACTCATTACGATTCTCCAATGCATAAACCGGGTTAAAATAAGACTCATAAATCTATTTTTTTGGTAAGTTTATTATACTTTTAATTCAAAAAACCTTGAAAGTATTAAGTTTCCCTTTCTTCTTAATGATATGGTTAAGCGGTCTTTTTAGTGCCTCTGCCCAATGGCGTGGCACATCGATAGCAGACTTCACTTCTCTGGTACCCGCAAGCCAATCCGATTCTCTTTTTATTCCGAAGGGATTTTCCTTTCAGGCCATTGCACAAAAAGGAGAACCTATGACTGATGGCAATACTTTTCCTGCAAATTTTGATTTCACTGGCTACGTCCCTATTAATGGAAGTAGCCAAAATGGGTACTTATCCATCAATTCGGAATATGTTCCTGGGGGTGTTTCTGTTATGGATATCAAATTGGACACGAATACACATAGCTGGAAAAGAGTTAACGAAAAAGCCATTGACTTTAGCTCTCTTGTAGGCACAATAGCCAACTGTTCTGGTACGGTCACGCCTTGGAACACTATTATTACTTGCGAAGAAATTATTAGTCAAACAGATTATGACCATAATGGTTATAATGATGCTGGCTGGGCTATTGAAATTGACCCTGTGTCCAAAACCATAGTCAAAAATCAAAAAATATGGGCTTTAGGAAATTTTGCACACGAAAACTTAGTGGTTCACACCAACCAAAGAACAGCCTATCAAGGTGCTGACAGTAGTCCTGGTTATCTCTTTAAATTTGTAGCAGATACTGCACAAAACTTGCATTCAGGAAAACTGTATGTTTTTGTGGGATCAAAAAGTGGGTCAGGTAATTGGCTTTTGTTAAACAACACCACAGCAGCCGAAAGGAATTCGACCATGACCCAAGCCGCAAATTTAGGAGCCACAAGTTTCGCGGGAATTGAGGATGTAGAAATAAGCCCAATAGACGGGAAAGTTTATGTGGCCGTAAAAGGAGAAAGTGCCGTTTATAGATTTCAAGATTCTGACCCCATTACAGGAACTACCGTTAATAATTTTGAAACTTTTGTAGGCGGTACAGGTCAATACTACAATTTAAGCACAGAGCAGGGAGTCATATCTGAAGCTTGGGGTACAGGAAATGATAACCTTGCTTTTGATAATATTGGCAATTTGTGGGTGCTACAAGACGGCAGCAAAAACTATGTTTGGACGATAGGCCTAAACCACACACAATCCAGCCCCGACGTTAAAATTTTCATGAGAACTCCAGCTGGTTCCGAACCTACTGGGCTTACCTTTTCGCCAGACAATAAATTTATGTTTATGTCTATTCAGCACCCTTCAGGAGCTAATAATTCTAGCTCACAACGTGATGTAAGAGGGGTTCCTATAGCTTTTGAAAAGGATGCTGCCATAATAATTGCCCTAAATAAAGACTGGGGAATTTACCCATGCGAAAGTCAACTGATATTAGGAAATGGAATATTAGTCCCTGGTAAATATCAAAGTATAGATTTTATAAAATCTTCTTCACTCATTAAATCCGATGTAAAAGTTGATTTACAAGCCAAAGATTACATTATGTTAATGCCGGGATTTAGGACTGAACAGGGTTCTACGTTTTCTAGCTATACCGGTCAATGTGAAAATTAAGAGCCAAATTCACTTTACGATCGTACCTATTATTCAACCGAGACTTCTTTCATAGCAAATTATACATGACTAAATACCTGTTATTTACCTTCATCCTTTTATCTGGCTGTACCATCACCCAGAAAAAAAGTCAAAAACTTTTTCAAGCGGCTCAAAATAGGGTTTACGATATGGTTATTGTACCAGGAACACCGCATAATGGAGAACAATGGGACAAAATTTTAAGATGGAGGGTATATTGGGGCAAATACTTATATGATCAAGGCATAGCCAAAAATGTCATGTTTTCTGGCAGTTCCGTTTACACGCCTTATTACGAGTCAAAAATAATGGCCTTATATGCAAAAGAGATAGGCTTGCCAGAAAACGTCATTTATACCGAAACGAAAGCTGAACATAGCACAGAAAATATCTATTATGGGTTTAAAAAGGCAAAGCTATTAGGTTATGAAAAAATAGCACTCGCCACGGACCCTTTTCAATCCAAAATGCTGAAAAAATTTATTAAAAAGAAGGTGGATTCTTCCGTAGGGATAATTCCGTTCGTTTACGACAGTCTGTCTCTATTGGAGCCGATCATGATAAACCCAGAAATAGAAGATACTTTGGCCTATAATCCAGACTTTGTTTCTATTATGGAAAGAGAATCTTTTAGAAAGAGGTTTCGTGGCACACAAGGAAAAAACCTAAACAAATCATATTATTCGAAATAGCTAAATCCATGATATATCTATTTATCCGTGAATCTTATATACCCTTTGAGCCGTTTCACCCATCACGTTAGAAATCTCATTCTCTGAAAAATCGCTTAAATATTTTTCTAAAATTCCTTTTACTTTGCCATATTCTCCCGCAACAAGACAAACCGGCCAATCTGAGCCAAACATCAAACGCTCCGTTCCAAAGGCATTAAAGACAATATCTAAATAGGGCACTATTTCTTCGTAGCTCCATTTGTCCCAGTCTGCCTCTGTAATAATACCAGACACTTTGCAACTCAAATTTTCTATCTGGGCTAGTGCTTTCACATCATTTGCCCATTCGTCTATCAGACCATCTTTGATATATGGTTTGGCAATGTGATCTAAAACAAAAGGTTGGTTTTTAAAATCTTGAACCAACTTCAATGCATTTTTAAGGTGCTTGGGGTAAATGAGAATATCATAAACATAATTATAATCACCCAAAAGCCCAATGCCCCTTTTAAAGTCTGGATGAAGCATATAGGCATCATCTGGCTCTGCTTGTAGCACATGCCTAAAACCTTTTATCAGCTCTTTTGAAGCATATCTATCCAATTGACTTTCTAAGTCTTCCGATTTCAAATCTACCCAGCCTACTACCCCTTTCACAAAAGAATTCTTTTGTGCCAGATCCAACAAAAACGCCGTTTCAGACTCACTTTGACTTGCTTGTACCGCAATACAAGCATCTATTCCGTTTTGAGCCAAAACAGGCTTTAAATCCTGAGGTAAAAAATCTTTTTGGATAACAGACATATCTTCTGAAATCCAAGAATCTCTTATAGGATCAAATTTCCAGAAGTGCTGATGAGCATCTATTTTCATAATTTTTAAATGGTTTGAGGTAGTTTAAAAACTTGCTCCATTAAAACCCATTTTTCTCCCGCCTTAGCACCAGGAATACTTTGCTGAAAGCCCCACATCAGGTTCTCCCACTCCACAGATTTAGGACTTTGATTTATCTCATTCATTCTTTCAAAACTAAAACTTTCATCCACCTCCATTATCATGAACATGCGATTGGCGAATAAATAAATTTCCATATTTAGCACTCCCGCCGCCTTAATATTTGCATTAATTTCTGGCCATTGATTCTCAGGTGCATGATGCCATTTATACTTTTTAATTAATTCCGCTTCATCTTTTAAATCCAATGCTAAGCAATATTTT
This sequence comes from Arcticibacterium sp., assembly GCF_055134445.1. Lineage (NCBI taxonomy): Bacteria > Pseudomonadati > Bacteroidota > Cytophagia > Cytophagales > Leadbetterellaceae > Arcticibacterium > Arcticibacterium sp. Next base: position 47,832 of record NZ_JBSRVI010000158.1, on the reverse strand, counting down.
TTACTCATTTCTACTTGTTTCAATCGGTTTACTATTGTTTTAGGTCAGCGTTAAGCCATTTCATAAAGCATTTATCAAAATTAAGATGCTCAAAAAATAAGTCCCGTGCAATTTTCATCTAATTCAACGAAATTAATCCTAAAAAGAAAGCAAAACATAATACTAAACTGGCAATGTCCATTATGGATGCTAAAACTTACTATGATATTATATTAATTTCAGACAACATTTACTTTAAAATACATTTAACCTTAATAGCGAAATGCAGAAAATAGCGATTATTCTTTGTTTGTTAGCATGTTTCTCATGCTCCAAAAAAGAAAAAGACAAACCGAATATAGTTTTTATTTTTACAGATGACCAGACTTTCGATGCTGTAAATGGGCTCGGAAACAAACAAGTTAAAACACCCAATCTAGACAAGCTCTTTCAAAGTGGCACCACTTTTTCACATGCGTACAATATGGGTTCATGGAGTGGTGCTGTATGTACGGCTTCTCGTTCTATGATCATATCTGGAATGTCTGTTTGGAACGCCAACAAAAACAGAGAAAATTGGCACCAAAAAGACTCAGCTTCTATAGCACAGACTTGGCCAAAGCTCATGGAAAGTGCAGGCTACGACACCTACATGACCGGAAAATGGCACGTGGACGTTCCAGCCGAATCAATTTTCCAGAACACGGTACATATAAGACCAGGCATGCCTGATGATTCCTACAAAAATGCTAACATGGGACAAGTTTTTAAAGAGCAAGTAGCAACAGGTAAAAAAACTTTTGCCGAGGTGATGCCAAATGGTTATAACAGACCATTAAGTCCTACCGATAATTCTTGGAGCCCAACAGATACCAGCAAAGGTGGATATTGGCAAGGCGGAAAACACTGGAGTGAAGTCTTAAAAGACGACGCCAAAACCTTTATTAACAAAGCTTCTACCAAAGATAACCCCTTCTTTATGTATTTGGCTTTTAACGCTCCTCACGACCCACGTCAAGCACCACAAGAGTTCTTAGATTTATATAACGTGGAAGATATAGAAATACCAGCAAGCTTTCAGGCAGACTATCCATTACATGACGAGATTGGTGTAGGACCAAAACTGAGAGACGAAGCTTTAGCACCGTTTCCTAGAACTGAATTTGCCATAAAAACGCACTTAAAAGAGTACTATGCCTTAATATCTCATCTTGACCATCAGATAGGAGAAATAGTGAACGAATTAGAAGAAAAAGGTTTGATGGAAAACACTTATATTTTCCTTACAGCAGATCATGGATTAGCTATGGGTAAACATGGTCTACTAGGAAAACAAAATATGTATGACCATAGCATGAGGGTTCCTTTATTGGTCGCTGGACCAGACGTGCCAAAAGGCACGACCAACGACCAAGACGTTTTTCTTCAAGACATCATGGCCACCAGCCTAGAATTAGCACAAATAGAGAAACCAGCTTTTATAGAATTTAACAGTTTACTATCTAAAGTTAAAAATCCTGAAGAAAAGTCTAAACTTAACGGCGTTTATGGAGCCTATCTGGGTCTTCAAAGAATGATGAGAAAAGATGGCTACAAGTTGATCGTCTATCCCAAAGCCAAGCAAACGCTCTTATTTGATATGACCGCAGACCCGTTGGAGATGAATAACCTTTCAGAAGACCCTGCCTTTGAAGATAAGAAACAAGAACTCCTAACAAACCTAATTGCAAAACAAAAAGAGCTTAATGACGAACTTGATTTAAGTCCTTTTTTGAATAGCAGCAAATAGCTTTAGTTCTATCATTTTTTTGAATATCAATTCAAAAATTAACGAAAGCCCTTAAGGAGATCTTGAGGGCTTTCGTTTTGGCAATTAGCTAAGATCGTTAAACCCGATTTATGCATAAGGCAATCTCCCGATTTTATCAGGACCGTAGCTAAATTGCTTCAGATTAGTATACTTCGCCAAGCTCAGCACAGGCAACATCCATTTAAACTCAATCACCATAGCCCTTAGACATTAGCTCAGGGTAAACGCGATGCTAATTTCCTTTAATTGTCTCATTTATTGCACTTTAAAACGCATAACGATTCCCCCGTATAAATCGGGTTAATCTGCCTTAGCCAGCTCTTCTTTGGGTTTCGTTCGCATTAAACCCACCATCATGACTAAGGCTGTCAAAATAATTACTTGTATCACCAAGGAGTTATTCACCAAGTCAATGGATTGACTTACAGGAATACTTAAAAACAAAAGGATAGTAATTAAACCCCGAGGAGCCAGATAAACGAGCGGACTTATTTGCAATCTGAATAACTTTAAGAAAACCATTCTTAACACAAATAAGCCAAGTGTAATCAAGACCGCCCAAGAAATGGTATCTACATTTAATATTTCTTCTATTTCAATAAGAAATCCAAATAAGAGAAAGAACAAAGCCCTTATTAAGAATGTTATTTCAGTAGTCAGCTCTTTGAATTTATGTACCTCCTTATTGAAGTTGATTGGGTGAAACTGCTGAATGAATTTATAGTGCCTTAATTCATCTATATTTCCCATAAACAAACCAAATAACAAGATAAATATGAGTGCTGGTAAATGAAATATTTTGGAAAAGGCATAAATAAGTGTCAGTAGGATGATAATAGGAATGAATTTTATGTGGTGCTTTATTTTATGTAAGAATAAAGCAAGAGCTAAAGTGGCTATAAAAGAAACAAAAAGCATACACAAAATTTGCACTACGAAAAACAGAATAGACTCTGTATTGAAATATTCATTTAGCGTTATGAAATTGAAAAAAATAACGCCAAATATATCCGAGAAGCTACTCTCATAAGTAATGAATTCCTTGTCTTTTGCCAAGAGATTAACTGCACTTGGAATAGCAATGGCACTGCTTATGACCGCAAAGGGTATGGCGTTGGCCAAAGCAATCTTGAAAGGAACCTGTCCAAAATACTGAAAGACATAGGCAAGACCAAAACTTAAAAGTATTAAAGGAATTAAAGCGAGAAGCGATGACTTTCTAATGACTTGAAGTTTGGATTTATTAATCTCTAACTCTAAAGAACCTTCTAAAACAATCAAGATTAAACCCACAGTACCTAAAACGGGTAATACTGGCGTAAGATCAGGGATATTTATTGAAAAAAAATCTCCTACCTGTTTGGTCAAAAAGCCCAATACTAGGAGTAGGATGACAGACGGAATTCGAGTTTTGGCTGAAGTAATATCAAAGAGATAAGCCATTAAGATCAGTATACAAATCGTAATAATTACAGTCATACACAAAAAATTATATGGATAAAAAGATTCTTGAATATCTAAGAAACATTACCGCTCTTACTTTGGGTTATTAAATTTTATTCAACGCATATCGTCCTTATGAACAAAGCTTCTTATAAAGTCGAATGTTGATATAAGTTCGTGATTATACTAAATGCTTATTTAAAATAATATGTCAGATCATTAACATGGCTACGATTTAATTACTTTAATGAAATAAAATCTTCGTATTGTTTTAATTTATATCATGTAAACTATCTGAACGTACACACAGTTTATATATGACGCAAGCACAGAATATGCTCTTCAATATTTAACCCTGAATTATGAACAAGGATATCGGCAATGTCTTTAAGGCTGATATTCAAAATTTCTAGTGCTACTTTCTTGGCGAGTACTATTCCCATTACGGATTCTAACATTCAAAATATATGCTTCGGGAATGTATGAATGAATGACAAGAACGCTTCCCTAAATTTATTTAGCAAGTTGTTTTTACTTACCAGAAACACTTTGAAAAAGACAACTTTTTACGCTTCTTATTAAACGCCTACATCACAGTACAGGATACCTTTTGGTACTTTTAAGCATATGTTTGAAGTTAAAAACCGGAATTATTCCTTTTTAATACCGAATAATTTAAAGTAAAAAAATGAATCTTTAAGAATGAGACTACTACTATTAGCACTGTTTTGCCTTCACTTGTTTCCTTTGCAAGCTCAAAAACAACAATCCCAAAAGCCGAACATAATATTCATCTTGACTGATGACCAGCGATTTGATGCTTTAGGCTATGCGGGGAACAAACTGATTTCTACGCCCGAAATGGACAAATTGGCTGAAGAGGGTACCTACTTTCAAAATGCTATGGTAACCACGCCTATTTGTGCGGCAAGTAGGGCAAGTATACTTACTGGGATGTATGAGCGTAAACACAATTTCAATTTCCAAACAGGAAATATTCGAGAATCATATATGATGAATTCTTATCCCACTATTCTAAAAGAGAATGGTTACAAAACAGGTTTCTATGGGAAATATGGTGTTAGATACGACAATTTAGAAAGCCAGTTTGATGAATACGAATCCTACGACCGGAATAATGCCTTTCCTGATAGAAGAGGTTATTATTATAAAACCATTGGAGAAGACACCGTACATCTTACTCGCTATACAGGACAGCAAGCCATTGATTTTATTGACAGATCAGAAGCAGATAAACCTTTCTGTCTTTCGCTAAGCTTCAGTGCTCCTCATGCACATGACTCCGCAAAGGATCAATACTTTTGGCAGAAGGAAACAGATGAATTGCTTCAAGAAATCGAAATGCCCGATCCCGACCTTGGCGAAGATAGCTTCTTTGAGTCTCTACCAAAAATAGTGCGTGATGGCTTTAACAGATTACGCTGGACATGGCGTTACGATACTCCAGAAAAATATCAGCATAGCGTTAAGGGTTACTACCGCATGATTTCAGGTATTGACCTCGAAATAGCCAAAATTCGTGCGGAGCTTAAGAAAAAGGGATTAGATCAAAATACGGTTATCATTCTTATGGGTGATAATGGTTATTTTTTGGGTGAGCGACAACTAGCCGGAAAGTGGCTGCTTTATGATAACTCTATTCGGGTGCCACTTATCGTCTTTGACCCTAGACAAGTCAAGCAAAAGGACAGTGACGTAATGGCATTAAATATTGATGTACCCCCTACTATTTTAGAGCTTGCTGGTATTAAACAACCTGCAGGCTGGCAAGGTAAAAGCTTGATGTCCATTGTAGAAAACTCAAATAAAGACTTTGGTCGAGATACGGTGTTAATAGAACATATTTGGGAGTTTGAAAACATTCCGCCTAGTGAAGGTGTTCGTACCAAAGGCTGGAAATATTTTAGATATGTCAATGACCAATCCATTGAAGAACTGTACAATCTCAAAGACGATCCTAAGGAGATAAACAACCTGGCTAAAAATCTTAAGTATCAAGAAAAGCTAAAGGCCTTTCGTCTAAAAACGAATAAACTTATTCTAGCATATTCTGATGAATATTCTGAAGGGCCTCGCGATTTGATTGTGGAGTGGATAAGAGATACTAAAGATGTTGAAATAATAGATAGCAAACCAGAATTTGGTTGGGTCGTGCCAGATGGTGCCGTTACCCAATCTGCCTATCAAGTTTTGGTGGCTTCTTCTGAAGAAAACATAAACAATAACATTGGTGATGTTTGGAATAGTCAGCAAGTGCGTTCCAATAGATCTATTGAAATAGAATACCAAGGTCAACCTTTAACTCCTGGAAAAACATACTACTGGAAATCACGTATTTGGGATCAAGACAATCGACTTTCCAGATATTCAGAGATTCAATCTTTTAAAATGGGTAGTCCACGAAAGACCATCACAACGGCTAATAGTTTCCAAATTGATAGAATCAAACCTTCTGTTTTCGAAAAGCGTGACAAAACCTACTTTGTAGATTTCGGGAAAGCCGCTTTTGGCACCATTGATTTTACATATAAGGCAAAAAAGTCACATGTCTTAACCTTTAGAATTGGGGAACAACTGGACGGCGAAAACATAAACAGGACGCCGTTTCCTAAAAGCCATATCAGGTATCAAGAAATTAAAATTCAGGTTAAGCCTGGCCAAACCGAATACCAGCTTCCTATAAAAGTAGACCGAAGAAATACCTTGCCGGGTAAAGCTCTACCACTCCCAGATGGGTTTCCAGTTATGATGCCGTTTAGGTATGCCGAAATAGAAGGTGCAAAAGAGCCCTTAGGTCCTCAAAACCTTACACAGTTAGCTTATCACAGTTATTGGGATGAGTCTGCCAGTGCTTTTATAAGCTCAAACGATATCCTAAATCAAGTATGGGATATATGTAAATACACCATCAAAGCCACCACTTTTAATGGGCTTTACGTAGATGGTGACCGAGAACGAATTCCTTATGAGGCGGATGCTTATTTGAATCAATTAAGTCATTACACGACCGACCGTGAATATGCCATTGCAAGGCAAACCATAGAGTATTTTATGGAGCATCCCACCTGGCCTACCGAATGGCAACAGCACGTGGCACTGATGTTCCATGCTGATTATATGTATACAGGAAACACGGAGCTTATAGCGAAGTATTACGAAAAACTAAAATTCAAAACACTTTATGAGCTGACAAATGAAGATGGCCTGATAACTTCTACCAAGATGACTCCAGAATTAATGGCAAACCTTGGTTTCCCTGAAACCATGAAGGAGACTTTTAGAGATATTGTAGATTGGCCCTCTGCCGGCTGGGGAGGTGACCCTTCCAACAAAGGTGAACGTGATGCCTATGTTTTTAAAGATTATAACACCGTGGTGAATGCTTTTTATTATCAAAACATGAAAATCATGTCAGAATTTGCCAAAGTTTTGGGCAAAACCCAAGAGGCAACCGACTTTGAATTGCGTGCTCTAAAGGCTAAAAAAGCGGTGAATGATCAAATGTTTGACTCGAAGCGTGGCGTCTACGTGGATGGCATAGGTACAGACCACGCGGCCTTACATGCCAATATGCTTCCGCTTGCCTTTAATATGGTTCCTGAGGAGCATCTTCAATCTGTGGTAGAACATGTGAAATCTCGAGGGATGGCCTGCAGTGTTTATGGCTCTCAATATTTAATGGATGGTCTTTATAATGCAGGAGCTAGCGATTATGCCTTAGAACTTTTGGTAGATACCAGTGACAGAAGTTGGTATAATATGATTAGAGCAGGCTCAACAATGACTTTAGAAGCATGGGATTTGAAGTATAAAAATAATCTCGATTGGAATCATGCTTGGGGAGCAGTACCTGCCAATGTAATACCAAGAGGCCTTTGGGGAATTCAACCTAAAACTCCGGGTTTTGGCATTGCCAGCATTAAACCACAAATGAGTAAATTGAAAAATAGTCAAATTGAAGTGCCTACCATAAAAGGAACCATCAAAGGGAGCTATGAATTTATAAACCCACGTTTACAGGTATTTGAAATTGAAATTCCTGCAAATATGGTTGCTGAGTTTGAGATAGCTCCTGAACCCGGAAAAGAGTTGATGCACAACGGCCAAAAAGTAAATGCTGCTTTCAGCTCAGTCCGTTTGAGCCCAGGAAAACATGAAATAAAATTAGTTATAAACTCATTTTAAAAAATCCGACTAGCGAAAAAGTGAGTGATTAATCTAATTTTTAGGAGCGTTCGATATCTTGATATCGAACGCTCATTCTTTTCAGATGAATCTGGAAGTCAAAATATTTAAATAATGTCTTCTTTGCCCGTTTTAGAAAGGTGTCTTCATCCTATCACATAGAGATTGAAAAAGGTAAGTGATGTATGAGGAGGTAAACAGTCTTGCAAATTCTGGTTCCCTGCCACTTTTCTCTGCGTGTCACCAAATAATGTCACATTGACCACCGTAAAGGGATATTTTTCTTTGAATTTTCAATTAAATTGTAAGGATTAGAACTAAATGTTTGCACTTCTGATATTATGCCAATAACAAGCAGGTACTTATTTGACCATTTTGAAAAGTAGCTCGTTATAAGGTTTGTAAAGCTCATACTTTCCGAATAAATTAGCATCCTATTGAAAAGATACCTAAGAATAAATTTATGACGAAATCCAAATTTCGCCGCTCTGTATTGCTACCTTTTATAGTAACTTTCTTACTTCTCGGGGCTTCTTCTTGTTCCGAAATAAAAGACAAAAAAGTACTTTATTTTGCTCATTCCTTACCTATTACACACCCTGTGCATAAAGGAATTCTGGCATTTCAGGAGTCGTTGAATGAAAAATCGGAGGGTAAACTCCAATTAAAAATATTTCCGGATGCTCAGTTGGGAAGTGAACGTGAAGTACTTGAATTGCTGCAAATTGGTAGCGTAGCTATGACCAAAGTGAGTGCAGCATCTATGTCGAGTTTTGCCCCAGAATATGAAGTTTTGGGAATCCCATATTTATTCAAAGATTCGGAGCATTTATTCCGTGTATTAGAAGGTGAAATAGGAAAAGAGCTTTTAGCTGCAGGAAGCGAGTACTTACTTCGAGGCTTATGTTTTTATGATGCAGGGAGCCGCAGTTTTTATGCAAAAGAAAAGGCTATTCAAACACCTAGCGATTTGAAAGGCATGAAGATAAGGGTGATGAGCGATAAAATGTCGGTGGATATGGTGAACACATTAGGCGGTTCTGCCACGCCAATGGCTTACGGAGAATTGTATACGGCCCTGCAACAAAAAGTTGTTGATGGAGCAGAAAATAACATCCCATCGTTTGTGACTTCAAACCATTATGAAATCTGCAAATACTATACTTTTGACGAGCATAGCATGATACCTGACGTAGTGGTTATGAGTTCTACTTTTTGGAAAACATTAAGCGAAACAGAAAAAAAATGGGTACAAGATGCTGCCAACGAAAGTGTCGTTAAAGAAAAACAATACTGGAAAGAAACCGTAGAGGAAAACATGAAAGTGCTTAAAGAAGCTAATGTTCAATTTATCTATCCTGATAAAACCTTGTTTTCCGATCAAGCGGAAGCTCTTACCAAAATTTTGATGCAAGATCCTAAAAAGAAAGCAATGATTGAGCGTATCAGAGCTGTTGGTGTTCAAGAATAATAGCCAATTATCAACATATAATTCAAAATGCAAAAAACATATACTTTTCTTAGTAAATCCATCGAAAACATGCTCGTGGCCATCTTCGGTTTGCTTGTCATAGACGTGGTTTGGCAGGTGGCTTCTCGCTATATCATTGGGCAATCGAGCTCTTTTACTGAAGAATTTGCCCGTTTTTCATTGATCTGGCTTGCCATTTTAGGTGCAGCTTATATAAACGGACAAAAAGAAGGACACCTATCCATGGATTTTCTTGTCACCAAATTGCCTCCAAAGAAGCAAGTGGCACGCAAGAAAAACATTCAATTATTTATGATATTATTTGCCATTGTTGTTATGGTTATTGGTGGTGGTAATCTTGTATATATCACTTTAAAACTTGGACAAACATCCCCAGCTTTACATGTGCCTTTGGGTTATGTTTATGCCATTGTTCCAGTCAGCGGCTTACTTATTATTTTCTTTTGTGTTCATCGAATTTTAGAAGATAAAGAATAAGACTCAATATCTAATGTCCATCACTTACTGCTAACTGAAAAAACAAAAACATGAGTATCGAAACTATCAGCATTATTTTGTTATTTATTACATTTTTTGGATTACTGGCTTATGGCGTTCCAGTGGCGTACTCCATTGGAATTTCGACAACATCTACACTTCTGCTCAATATTGCGTTTATGCCTGCCATAACTACGGCTTGCCAACGCATGACAACAGGGATTGATAATTTTGCCTTACTGGCCATTCCGTTTTTTATATTGGCGGGAGAGGTGATGAATCGAGGAGGGATTGCCAACCGACTAATTGCCTTTGCAAAATCTTTAATTGGAAGTCTTCCCGGTGGAATGCTCTATGTAAATACACTTGCTGCAATGCTTTTTGGAGCCATTTCGGGTTCGGCCATTGCTGCGGCATCAGCTATTGGCAGTACACTCACCGAAAAAATGGCAAAAGACGGCTATCCACGAGACTTTAGTGCTGCCGTAAATATTACTTCTTCTACCACTGGTTTGCTAATTCCGCCAAGCAATGTCTTCATTATTTTCGCACTGGCTAGTGGTGGTACAGCTTCTGTAGCAGCACTATTTATAGCAGGTTATATTCCAGGTTTATTAGTAGGAGCCACCATTATGCTTATGATTTACCTATATGGTAAACGCAATGGACTGCCGATGGGTGAACGTGTTAGTTTGAGACAATTATTTATTGACTTTAAAAACTCTATTCTAAGCCTTTCGCTGCTTTTTATCGTTGTAGGCGGAATAGTTGGCGGAATTTTTACAGCAACAGAGGCTGCCGCAATTGCCGTAGTTTATGCCGTTATTTTAGGCTTTATAAATCGAGAATTAAAACTAAAAGATTTTAGATCCATTTTGCTTAAAAGTGCCAAAACAACTGCCATAGTTATGTTTTTGATTTGCACATCTATGGCGATGTCCTGGTTGTTCTCATTTGAGAGCATCCCACAAATGTTTACCGACTTTCTCATAGAATCTGTAAAGAATCCCTTTTTGGTGCTTTTGGTTATTAATATTACGTTGCTGGTTGTAGGTACCTTTATGGACATGACACCCGCTGTACTCATTTTTACACCTATCTTTTTACCAGTAGTAATGGCCTTGGGCATGCACCCTGTTCAGTTCGGTATGGTGATGGTACTGAATCTTTGTATTGGCGTTTGTACGCCACCAGTTGGTACACTTTTATTCGTAGGCAGTGGCGTGGCAAAAGTGCCAGTGACCAAAGTTATAAAGAAACTCATGCCGATTCTCGGGGCAATGACCATCGTTCTTTTAATCATCACGTATGTTCCTGCTATATCACTTTGGTTGCCAAGGTTTTTCGGGTTGATTGAGTAAGGTTTTCATGATATGAGCCGCTTTAGTACCTGCTGTGAATAGGAAGTCTCATCAGTAAAAAGTAAGCTGTGAGAATTACTTATTTGAAAATATTCTCAGATAGGAGTCCATGTAAAAAGAGGCTGTCTCACACTTTTGAGACAGTCTCTTTTTTATCTTTAGCAGCTTTGTAGGTCAGCATGGTATAGAGTTCTACATCTAAAAGGCTATTTTTCGTCTGTAGCCAGAAATTTTCACATATTTCTGGCTATAATAACTTTACTAAATCTTCCAAATCTTGATTTTTAGAGTTATGCCCAAATTCAGAATTTAACAGCTATCCCCCAACTTTTGGTTTTGGTCCAACAGAAGAAACAACGCTTCAGCAGAATCTTTCAAGCGAGGCGTCGCAGCGTGCTAAGATAAAAGCTTTTAGATCTAGGTTTAGAGGTGTCAGGAGTATTGAATTCTTCCTTTTTAGACTATGTCAAATTTATGCTTAAAGAATTCATCCCCCAAATTTTGCACTTGACCCCAGTTACATACAAAAAAATAACCTGCTAAAATATTTATTAGCAGGTTATTATAAAACAACTATGTGACCTCGCCAGGACTCCTGTAAAGTTTATATTTTATTGATAACTAAATGGTTATGAAACCATGTTGACACATTGTTGACAGGTTTTAGTGCTTTTTGCCTGTTTCGGCTATTATTAGGCCGCCGATGGCCATGATTAAGCTTCCGGCTGCTACTCCGTATGTTGACACGTTCTTGCTTGCTTTATAACTTAATGATTTGGATTGAGCATAAATAAGGCTTCCTCCCAAAACCAATGCTCCTGCAGCAACTAATCCGCCTCCTGCTCTTACTGTTTTGAATTGCTCTTCATTTATTTCTATAGGCGGAGATGCTTCAATGACGCTTTTTTTAATATTCTCAGAATAAAGTGATTGTGCTTTTAACGTCGACGAAAGCAAGCAAAACGTCAGAATTAGAAATTTGCTCATGGATTTTCTCATATTATTGATTTGATTTTTCAGATAGAAAGCCGGACACTATGAGACTAAAAAAGTCATATATGTCGGGCTAATTTCTATTGCTCAGTAGGAAGGTTTGTATAATTTTTTTTCGCGGCCTTTGCTCCAAAGTACTCTGCCTTCTCTTCCATCAGGACATTGATTTTTTCTAAGGCTTCTATGTGTTTGTCGTACAGTTCGGGCTTAGTGATGACATCCCCCACCTTTTTTAGAGGCTCGTTTTCTTCGCCATAAAAAAGCCAATTTGGGTCTATTCTGTATTTAGTTAAAAGTATACCCAAGGCCTCTACTGTTAACTTTTGTCTACCTGATACTACTTCAGATAGTTTGGTGCCGGAGATGCCCAGTTCTGCAGCTGCTTCCTTTTGTGTTCTCCAGAATTCCTTCACGATTTTATTAACCTTATTACCTGTCATAATTTAGAATGTTTATAAATTAGACTTGCTTACGAATTATAATTCCCAATCGTTTGCAAGTTTCCCTGATTAGGAATTATGTTTGCATATGTAAATTTTACAGCAGCAAATATTACACCAAATGTCTATAAAACAAAAAATGATTATTCCTAAAAAGAAAAAGGACGTGCTTCCTAATGAGCTCAGGAAGTCTTACTGGGCAGCCAATGCTAAAGACTTCTGTGAAAAGCATGGTGGCTTAACAGAAACTGCAAGGCTTTATTATGAAGCAATGGGCATTAAGGATTCTATCCTTATGAAATCAAAACTTCAAAACATTATGAATCAAAGGGCGGGGCTGGCTTCTTCTGCGGAGTTTGTGACCAGGCTTTTAAATCTTAACACTAAATGAAAAAACCTATGATACCCATTTATGCGATAGTGGCCTTTGCTTCTTTTACTGCAGGCGTACTGGCCCACTCTTTTTTAACCAAGCAGCATAACAGGAAATTTAAAAACCGATACCCAAAAGAGAAGTTATGGACAAAATAAATACGAGAAAACTCTTACTGAGCATTAAGGCGAACGAACTACCGGAACACGAAAAGCCAGCCGCAATAGAGCATCTGGTGGAGGAGATATTTCAATGTGATGAGGTGATAAAGGATCCTGAGACGGAATTTCATGTAAGGAGAGAGTATAAGGGTTACCGTTCGCAATACAACATAGCATTAACCAAACTTAAATCTATATGAAAACGATAAATAACCTCTTTCTTGACTTTAAGGAAGTTCTGAAGATTCTGTTTCTTGAACAAAAGAAACCCGCTCTACTTAAGAACTGTGACTGGAGGAAGCTGCATAAAGTTTACTGCCATATTTCTGAAGAGCATTACGATAAACTAGACCATTTAAGAATAGTGTGCGGGATAGCCCAACTACGCGAACAATGCACTAAGCCTTGCTCTAACGGCAACTGCTCTGAATATGATCAACACATTTACACGGAAGATGCAAAAGCGATAGTGGAGCTGATAGATTTTGAACTCCAAGACATGGTAAAAGTAAGCTTGATGGCAGAGAGCCTGAGCTCTGGTGTGGCAAAGGCTTTTCAGGATATACCTGGTATGCCTAAGCTGAATTTTGGATTTGAGAAAATGGATGATGTGATTAATGAAAGTTACAAGCATTTATCACGCATAAAAATGCAACTACAGAAATGACCGAAAAAGAAATAATAGAAGCCGTGGTGGCGGGTGAGGTGGTTTTGGATGAACATCCGAAACTTAAAGCTAGACTAGAAGCTAGACTAGAGCGTCTTAAACATCTCCAGAAAAACTTAAGTAGCCAGCAAGAAGCTGAGCAGCTTACCTACCAGATTACTAGCCTAGAAGATTTTTTGCAAGCTTAAACCCCTATTATGTCCCAAAATCTAACATTTGACCACATTCTGTCTGCAGATCATGGCGAAAGCTATATCCTAGAGATTATGCCTGAGCTTCTGCCATGCTTTACGCAATGGCCAAAGAAAGTGAAAGTGGCACTTAGGGAGGATGACAAATCTGCATCTACTGGTATTTTTAAGCACAGAGAAAGTGGCCACTGGATGGTTAAGGATTTTGGTGGCGGAGAGAACAAAGCAAAATCTGCGATATCTCTGTGTATGGAGCATGAGAACTGTGACGGCTCTGAAGCTTTCAAGATCTTAGCAAAGTTTTATGGCCACAACCTTACCAATGCCAAAATTACAGAGGCTAAACCTGCCTACAGCTCACGCCCAGCTACTGCAGATGACCAACCCGGACAGATTAAAAGCCTTAAATACCGCGACCTGAAGGAAACGGACTATAGACTCATATTTTCTGACAAAGTGTGGAAAGAGCTGCAATGGAATGGCGTGGCTGCTAAGGATGACAAAGCCCGAAACGAACATGCGAAGGCCTTATTTACCTACTACAGATGCAAAGCCCTGGTGAGTTATGAGCATGTGGCCAAAGATGGCTCTAAGGTGCATATCTGGGAAGCCACTGAGACTTACCCGATGTTTGCGATTGATGAAACGGAGTTTCAGAAAATATACAGACCGCTGGCTACTCAAATGCGGTTTATGTATGCCGGGAAGAAGCCTGACAGATACCTGCATGGTTTAGTGCAGCATCAGCAGTTTTTGGCTGATAATAAGGCCAAAAACAATAAGGCCACGGCGGCTATGGAAGCTGCAGACCCTTCTGCAGATGGTGAAACTGAAACGCAGAAACAAAAAGAACTACTGCCAGAACGATTTCCTGAAGTGATTTTAGGATCTGGTTTTACCGATGCAATTAATATGGCTGGCTGTGGTTTTAGGACTGTTTGGAAAAATTCGGAATCGGATGATTTAGAGTTTAACCAGATGAAGGCCTTACGCAAAATAGCACATAAGGTAATGCAGCTGCAGGATTTGGACGCTACGGGCATGGCGAATGCTCTTAAGATAGCTTCTCAGTATCTGGATATTCATACGATTATTCTGCCTAAGGAGCTGCTGAATTTTGCGAGCAATAATGGCAAGCGAATGAAAGATGTGAGGGATTACCTGAGAAAATGGACGCCTTACAACTTTAAGAAACTGGCTGACGAGGCTCTGCCATTTAAGTTTTGGGACGAAATGAAAGCCGTGAATGAAAGTGGTACGCAGAAAATGAGGTTTGGCAGACCGCTGTGGATTTATGAGTTTAACCAGGTACGTGGTTATAATTTTCTGCAGATGAATGGCTTCTGGAGGCTAGAAGAGCCAAAAGAGAAAACAGGTTTTCAATTTATACAGATTCAAGACCAGATCATTAAAAAAGTGGAAGCTCAGGCGATTAAGGACTATATAACGGGCTTTTTAAAGGACAGGCAAATGCCTGAGGACTTAAGAAACAAGATTTATAAAACGCCTTATCTGAATGACCAGTCTCTAGCCAACCTAGAATACTTCAAGCCTAATTTTAAGTACTACAGTGCGGATTACCAATACTTCTGTTTTGAAGAGCCGAGTGGTAAAAACACCATTTATAAGGCTACTGCTACCACATTGGAGCCTGTAAAAGTACCTGACGTGTACTTCTGGGAGCATAAGATTTTGAAGATGGAAACCGAAAGGAGGGGCAAAATAAGCACCGGAAGTTTTAAGCAAATGGATCCGTTTTTTAAGGCTTACAAGGAAAACGACGAATGGAAACTGGAGCTCTCTGAAGATAGCTGTGATTTTATGAAGTTTCTGATAGGTACTTCTAAGCTCCACTGGCAAGCGGAACTGGAAGAACGCATGGACTTTTACAAACTGAATGATGAGGAACGCCTAAACTATGCCAAAGCCAACGAACTGGCAGAGGAAGATATAGAAAACCTGCTGAGCTTTGGCAACAAAAAGAAGCAGGAAGCCTACACTGAAAAGTATAAATGGCGGCTAGATGGCCCTCTTTTAACGGCTGACGAAGTGGCTGAACAAGAGCTCTGCTATATTAACCGAGTGTATGTTATAGGCTACCTGATGCACCGCCATAAAGACGACGCTAGACCATGGGCTGCATTCTTAATGGACTACAAGGTTTCTGACGAAAGTGCCAGCAATGGCCGTGCCGGAAAGGGTCTTATAGCTAAAGCTCTATATAGGTTTTTAAAGCACTTTCATAGAGATGGCCGTAAACAGGGGCTGCTAGATTATGAGCATATATGGGACGGTGTGGACGAAAACACCGAGCTGATACACCTGGAAGACTGGGACCACTATCAGCCGTTTCCTAGGCTTTTTACGCCGCTTACTTCTAGCTTAACCAGTAACCCAAAGGGGAAACAACAGGTGAGTTACTCTTACCCTCAGTACGGGAAGTTTTTGATAGATACGAATTTTGCGGATAAATACACCGATGGCTCTAGTAAGGGGCGTAAAATCTACTCTGTTTTCTCTGATTATTTTCATGAGGACTTGGAACAATATAATGAAGTAAGAACACCCATAACGGAGCTAGGAAGGCGACTTTATGACAAGCGTGACTGGGATACAGACGAGTGGAACAGGTTTTACAACTTCATGATACAGTGCCTGCAGTTTTACTTAAGCGTAGATGAAAAGATAGACCCGCCGTTTAGCAACATTACGAAACGTAATAATCTGGCACTGATGGGCGAAAACTTCCAAAGCTGGGCTGACACTTTCTTTGAAAACAACTTTAATGCTGAGGTAGATAAAGTGGCTGCTCAGGAAGACTGCAAGAAGGTGGCCAATATGCAAAAGCTTACCCCCCACTCTTTTATGAAGAAAATGATAGCCTGGTGTGAGTTTAACGAATACGAGCTGAACCCCATGGACGTGGACGGATGGACAGAAGGTGGCAAGCGGAGCAAGTACGGCTTTATTAAAAAGAATGTGCTTAAAGATGGCTCTCAGAGCGAATACACCAGCAAAATATTTTTGCATGTGAGGAATAAATATCATTCGAGTTTTGAAACCCAAAATCTATTTCAATAATGAGTAGACAGTTATCTATAGAACCCAGACCTGCAGAACTAGCTGCAGACTTAGCGATAGACTTAGGCTTTAATAAAGACATCAAAAAGGCCTATGCAGGAAACAAAGCCGCCGGAAGGAGGGTACGTAAAACCTTAAGGAAAATAGAGTTGGCTGCCAAAAATGGCAGAAAGGAAATTCTAACAATTATGCAGCATGGAAAAGACCAATAAGCCCAGCATGGAGTTTCCGAAATATTATGTGCACAAGAGCATTAAGCAATACATACGCTTAGAAAATGAATGTGACGGGCAAATAATAAGCATGGAAGATGTGGTATGTGCTACACCGGGCAAGCTCTGCTACAGATTCTTTAACTACTCCTTAAGGTCTACAGACCCAGCTACTATAACGGAGCTTTATAATGGTAAAAATGGAAGCTATTTACCTACCAATAAAGATGCATGGAATAGGGCGATCCAAAATTACGAGGCTTGGGTGAAGGAAGCCTGGGCGAGCGTATTCAAGAAAGTGTAAATCAATTTTTTAACAATAAATCAATTTTTCAAAAATGGAAACAATCAATCTATTACAAGAGCAACTGGACAGCCTAAAGGTGGATTTTCAGAAGTTTGAAGGTGGTAATAAAGCCGCCGGAACTCGTGTGCGGGTAACTGCCCAAAACATGAAACATGATCTTCAACATTTGAGACAACAGGTGCAGGCCAAAAAGGCTGAGAAGAGCTGAAAGCTTTCTTGTGGTTCTGGGTGTCGCAGGCTCCGAAATGGAGTCTGCAGCACTAAGGGCTGCGACCTGAATATTTAATCAATCAAAACCTTAATTAAAAGATGTATATACTAGTAAAAACGAGCAGCTATAGCTGCAAAAATAGGCTTCAGGATGCTGTTTATG
Source organism: Arcticibacterium sp. (assembly GCF_055134445.1). Taxonomy (NCBI): domain Bacteria; kingdom Pseudomonadati; phylum Bacteroidota; class Cytophagia; order Cytophagales; family Leadbetterellaceae; genus Arcticibacterium; species Arcticibacterium sp. The sequence continues at coordinate 30,266 of NZ_JBSRVI010000158.1, read as the reverse complement.
AGATGTTGGCGGAGCATGATAGGACCGTATTTCATACTAAAGAGGAGATCTTGGTTTTTCAAACTTCTATAGAATACCAAATAGAACTTCTTAATCAAGAATATAAGCGATGCAAGCCGCTGAGTTTGTCAATTTGGCAACATGAAATATCTGAGCCAGATATGTTTATTGCGGTTTATGATGTGGTTCATTTTGCGTTTTATCATGGGAAGGGGGTGGGTACAGATGTCATTGCTATAGATGATGTTCAAAAGCCTACAGAAATGGAAGCTTTGCTTTCTGAGGTGGCGGATTCTGGTGAGGAGTTAAGTCTATTTCAAAACTTAGAGAAACTAAACCGATTAGATATAGAAGACTCCAAGGGACGTGTAGGTGCATGCTATTCTTTTATATCTGCAGACAAAGTACAAGGGGGAGCCAAGGTTTCCATGGGTGCACCGGAAGCGGCAATCTTCAATATTATCTCCGACAAGGTTATTCCGATTTTGTTATTAGTTAATAGAGAAGCCTACACGCAATCAAAAAAGGAGGTGGGTAATGACTAAGATGAATTTAGAAACAGAGCAAGCCCATAAGATTCAATTATTTATAGATGCGGATATTTGGAATGAAACTAATTTGAAAGAATGGAATAGCGTGTTTTATGACATTGCTGATATCGAAGAATTAGCTGTGGCGGTAGGCTCTTGCATTATTAATAATAGCGAAGGGATGACCGTAGAAGGCTTTGGAATCATACCCAAAAAAGAAAAGAATGGCGAATGGGCGTGGTGGGTTAAAAACATAGACCCTAATAAGCTAACTAAAGGTATCTATTATGTAGACCTAGAAGAGTATTATGAAGCGGTTACGATAGAATCCATTGAAACTGTAATAATTAAAGAAAAGGAGGTGGGTAATGGGTAGGTTATGGACAGATGCTGAGGACAAGTATATGGTGGCTCATTATGCCGATACTTCTACTGCAGAGCTGAAAACTCATTTAAAAAGAAGCCCTATCTCTGTTTATCAAAGGGCTAGAAATCTTGGACTGTGTAAGTCTAAGGCGTTTATTAAAGAACATCAGAAGGATAATTTTAAGAAGCTCTCTAATGCTGGCAAAGCTTATCGATTCCCTAAAGGTCATGAGCCTGCCAATAAAGGCTTAAAGCAGACAGCTTACATGTCTGAAGAGAAGATTGAGCGAACTAAGCCAACTCGTTTTAAACCAGGAAGGCTCCCACATAATACAAAATCTGGTGATGGGCATATTACGATCCGAAAAGACAAGCGTACCGGAAATTCATATAAATGGATAAAAGTGAGCATGGGTAAATGGCAATTACTTCATAGGGTGGTTTGGGAAAGAAAGCATGGGGATATAGACCGGAAGACTATTGTCACTTTTAAAGACGGTGACTCTCTTAACTGCGAATTATCAAACCTTACTACCATCAGCATGAAAGAGAACAGAATTAGAAATGCTGGGTGGTCTACGCTGAATGATAATTATATAGCTAGCCTGCTAGCGAAAGAAGGGAGGCAAGTGAATGAGGACTTGAAAGAAGAGGTAGAGCAATACCCTGAATTATTAGAATTAAAACGAAATCAAATAAAACTCAATCGACATGTCAAACAACACAGAAATAACCAGTAACGGTCTTGTGATAGCAAGTCAAACAATAGCTGCAATGCCTGATCTTACGAAAGTAAGCAACATGCTTATGGAGCAAATGGAGAAACAAAAAGGCAACCCCAATGAAGTGCCTGTAAGTGAAGCTATGTGCCAAATAGCCGGAAGAGTAATGGATGTGGCCAAGATTCAAATATCTGCAGCTGCACTTATACTGAAAGCTCAAAGCGATGCGTAAAATAACAGCTCACAGCCAAGCTATGACTCGTAGAAAACAACAGTATGAGCAGCGAGATTTAGACTATCAAAACCTTCTCTGTGACTTGTTAGAGTTACGACTTAAAGTGCCTGGGCCTATATTTTTTTCTGAGGTATGGCAGCGATTTCAAGACGCTAAGAAATTTGGGCTAAACCATGTATGCCTTACTAAGAACTACAAAATAGTTATGGACACCATGGTGGAGCAAGGTAAGGCCGTGCATGTGAAGCAGAATCATTATAGAATTATTAAACCTTAATAAATAACATGGAAGAATTACAAACAGAAATAAAAAACAAGCTTGACGAAATACAGGAAGCTGAGGTAGTGGTTTTTAAGCTTAAAGGTGAGCTTAACGAGTTTATGATTATGAGAGGCGACAAGATGAGGGAGTTTCCCTATTTAGATGATTTAAGGGAGCTTTCTGATACTAGTGAAATTATTAAAACTGACGAGCTATGACGCTAGCATTTAAACAAAAAATAGGCGATTGGGAAACTAGGTTTCCTGAGAAGATATGGCGTTCGCTTAATTCTCCTATAACTGCGGAGTTAGCAAACTACATGCATTCTGCTTTTTATAAAAAAGCGGTAGACCCTTTTTTTACGCCAAAGAAGCATTCTATCCGCTCTGGCTCCAGGTGGCGACCAGGAATGAAAATACATATGGTGATAAACAACAGGACTAAAAATCGCCTGCAGTTTGCCCCAGTGATGACATGTAAGGCTGTGCAAACTTTTAAGATAAAATACCACAGACCGAGCCATTCCGAAACACGAGCTCGTGTTTTTATTGACAACATAGAGCAGGGTGAAGCTGTTTGGGTTAACTGTCAACTTAAAAATGCGTCTTATACTGTAGAGCAAATTGCGTTGAATGATGGCTTTGATGACGTGAATGGATTCTTCGAATACTTTAAAGAAGATTTTAAGGGTCAAATTATTCACTGGACAGATTTAACATATTGAGCTATGACTATAGAAATGGCAATTGGAATATTGGTGACAATGCAGGTGGTTTATGCTTTTGTACTTTTCATTTTCCTGAAGTACTTCAATCATAAGCTTAGGGTCTTTGGTGAGATGCCTATTAGGGTCAGTGAATTTCAGGCACCGTGCCCTGCCTGTGGCAACCAAGTGGCCAAGGTGGCTATAGATGAATGGGGCTGCTGTGCCAGCTGTATGGCGTTAAAATGTGGACCCTGCTGAAAGAGTAAAACCCCACACTGCCCGATTGGGTGGTGGGTTTCTTTAAAAATTATATATTTTGTTATAATTAGTAGGTGGTGCATAGATAGTGAGGCTCTGTGTTAAATGAGGCGAAGTCTTGAAAAATGGACAGGTAGTAAAAATGAGGGACTAACAGCCACCTATTAATTATAACGAAATAGTATAGATGACGTATTTTAATTTTTGAGCGATGGAAAAAATATGGGTTACTTTTCAAAATTCTGGTGGGCTATACTCTAGGGGGTTAGGGAAGGTTTATTTCTGGCTACAAGAGCCAAGCTATATGTATTACAAGCCGTGGAAAGATTCAGAAATGAACGGATTGAGTACTTATGGCTGGCACATACCACCTAATGGTAAATGTTATAGTGTAGGAGATTTTTTTGGATATGATTCTGATATATCACATTTTATATGGGATAGTCTTGCAGATTTTTTTGGAACTGATAAATTGATTGATTGGGATTCAAAAATAAAGGGGAAAACCCCTGATTTATTCTTGCTAGAATTAGATTTAACAATTTCATTTTGTGCGGCTGGCAAAAATTAAAATATGTTATCTATACGGTGTTAGGTGGGTGCGTTGGCTTGCAGCGTTGCCCGTTTTAATGCCACTTAACGTTGAATCTATGGTGTCGTGGCTGCCTGATAAAAGCTACATAGTTACAAATACTTAAAAGCTTAGATATGAGTACAGAAAAATCAAATACCAAACAGCCATGCACTATAGATAGTGTTAGCACCTTTTTAAAGTGCGGTTGGGTAGTAGAGTTTGATAATGAGTGGACAGAATGCTTACTCAGGAAAGATTATGAACTTGATGAAGAGTTAACTCTTGAGCGTAGTATTCTAACAGCCGAACAAAACAAAATGATTTCACTTGGGCAAATAGTTAGGTACAACAAAAAAACTAAAAGCGTTCAATTTCTGTTAGAAGACGGGATAAATTGGTGCTAACGTTAGGGATTTAAAGCGTTTTTATTTACGGTCTTACATAAACAAAATTCAATATGGACAAATATTTAGAATTAGGAATAGCGGCAATTGCTGCAATGAAAGCATCTATTTATACAGATGGAAATTTAGAAGAAGGGATGCAACTCACATTAGACGAAACTGAACCTTGGCACTATGAAAACCCAGAATCAGATTATGCGATTACTTCAGCTACAAGAACAAAGAATATGCTACACAAGCAAGCCCGTTTAGTCTCTTATGCAATAATGCAACATTTCAAAAAGGAAGGGATAGCTATTTCTATTGAAAATAAGGAGAATGTAGTAAATAACAATGATTTTAAATCTAGTGTTATGGATAGTTTAGGCAGCTATCCAAGATGCACAGTTTGCGGTGAAGAAATTGATGAAGATGAAGGTAGAAATGGTGTGGGATTTTGTTGCTTGACAGAATCTTAAATTATCCATAACACCGAGCTTCGCGAAGTGCGGTAGCATTTCGTTAAGCGGATGTTAGGGGCATTTTTTTTGGAAAGGGAAACCCGTCACGGAAACGTGGCGGGTTTCTTGTTTTAATGCAAAACCCGATAGGGTTTCACCGCTTTACTCCACCCGATTTTCAGATTTCCCCCTTCCCCAAACCCCAACTATCTAAAAAACCAGTATTATTCATACTATTTATACTAAATAGAAATAGAATGTTTTAACAGCCTGCAAACCAAGCTTTTAATACTAGTAAGAGTTTATTGTAATTCTTACTAAATAGTAAGTATAGTATAAATAATTCATACTATACTGTTTTCTGGTTTCGCTTGATTTCTGGTAGTATAAATTATTTTGGGTACTAGTATGAATTTATAAGCTTAAAGAATGTTTGTAAGTATCTGATTTTCAGGCTAAAGTATGAATAGTATGAAAAGTATAAATTATCTGAGCTAAAAAGGAAAACCGCACGGCGTGAAGTAGACCGCAGGAAAATGGCCTGAAGATGGAGAATCTTTATTTTTTACAATTAAGGGTTCGAACTCCTTTTGTACGATAAATTTTTGTAAATTTATATGAGTTTTAGATACAGACATTTGTCCTCTTTAAATGAAGCTAACTTTTAGACTGGAAGAATACCTATTTAAGTACTACGTGAAACGTTTTGATGTTGAAACATCTTTGATTAGAAAGAGCATCCCTGGCATGCTGGCTTTTGGGCAGTGTAAAAATTATATGCCCATAAAGAATGTGGACATATCTCTGCTTAAATATGAGGTCTATTTTACAGTCAGTTTTAAGAAGCTGCTGAGGCTGAGGCTTAAGGAACCTTCTGAAAATGCTCTGATGGGTTTTAATGCCAACATCAGGGGATTGTTTTATGCGGAGTATTTTGATTTTATGGACGAAAAGACCTTGCTTCTTTCAGATGAACAGCTGATAACGCTTAGCAGAGACTTTATGGATAAATATGGTCTTTCTGAAGACGCTGTAAATGTTCAAACTTTACTGAGGAATTACCGACGTTACCGAAATAAACAATGCGAAGCCAAAGAAGCATCTTAGACCACCGGAACGACAGTGGCGATGACAGAAGGATTACGAGGGTTCGCCTAGCGGCTTCTTCTATTATTAAGAAACAGCTGTTTTCTCAGGACTTTTATTTAGGCACGGGGCTGGTGTTTTTAGAGGCTGAAAACTGGCTTGCTGATTTTAGGATTGGCGATTTTGAAGGATTTGGTATGGAGGCCAGTTTTTCTAATTCTGATTTTAGTATTAATGAGAACGCTCAGATTTCTCTGCAGTTTGTGAGTTTCAAGACGCAAGAAGAAATTACAAGATGGTACTCTGAGACGTTGAAGAACCGAAGACTGGCTGCAGAACTTACCGATGATGCTGGCGTGGTGCAATGCTATAACCCCTATATAGCTGAAGCGAAAGTGGTTAATGATAACGACGGCTATAATAAGGTACAGCTCAGCTTTAAGAGGGCTTCTCATTATCCTTCTGACATGATGGTTAATCTTGATCACTTTTTACCACCAGTTCTGCAAAACTCTGAGGTGGTGCCAGCGGTGCCCGAATCTCCAAGAAGGTTTATAAGTACGGTGGAATGTATAATAGTATAGAATAATGGCGAAAAGTTTACAGGTACCGATTCTTTCCGGACGAACTAAGATGTATTCGTTTGGCTGGAGCTTTACGGATGACATTGACACGGTGGAGAATTGGCAGGAAGGCAATAATAGCTTTCTGGACTTAGATGATGGTGTTTATTATATTTTTGCGAAGCCCATTTTTGGCAATGAAGATGACTGGCTAAGGCTGAAAATAAATGTAGGTGATGACGAATGCCAGCTGCAGATAAGCGGATTTACTAATATTACTCCTGTATGTAAACTGGTGATTGCTGGTTTTACTAAAATTACTGCAGCAGCTGTTTTTGAGTTTACCGCGATTACGGGTTTTAATGCCGTGGAAGAACAGCTGGCCTGTGAAATCTTGGCGAATCCTCATACTGAGATTTCTGAAGCTAAAGCACGTGCACAGCATCATTATGCGATAGTGGCTGAAACGAAGATGGTGGGGACGGTATTTAGTCAAGCTGGAGAGGTGAGTAAGGATAATGGGGCTACCTGGACTGCTCTAACTACCTTAGGAACTGATAGCATAGGAAGGCGTTTTGCTGGTTATAAGTTACCTTATACTACTCCTGTGAATCCTTTATTAAGGACTTCTAATGCCTGCTCAAGCTATAATGACCACCGAAATACAGAATATTTTACGGCGGATATGGGCTATAAAGTGGCCCTTACTCCTACGGACTCTGCCAGTCCTGCTGATTTTGATTTGAACGGTATTTTAATAGCAACTCACTTGGATGGCAGGCAAGCAAGCGAAGGCCCGGCAGATGTATTTCTGATATGGCTGGCTGGTGTGGGTGAGGGCTATTCTTTACGCATAAATTCTGGCTCTTGGAAATATGGCACTGAAAAGAACTATGTGCCTAGTGTGAATAATATACCTGTGACGGCTGTGAATATTCCTGTAACGGAATTTAGCATTCAAGAGGCTTACCCTAAAGATTTTGTGCTGGATATAAGCAAAAATGGCGGAACCACTTATGACCGCTATGTGGTGAGAAGATGGAGCTTAGGAGGGCACTATGCTACGGTGTGCAGTATTACGCGAATGCGAGACAATAAAGTATATGTATGCACTACTGCAGGTGATATAGATGTGGCTTCTTACTTGAAAATAGGTGGTGTGACACATGCAAATATGACTGCTTTTAAATGCTGCTATGACCTAGGCGTGAAGACTGCAGATGTAACGGCCACATTTGGTTTTACGGGCACGGGCACAGACTGGGCGGATTTTGAACTACTTATAGATAATTGGGAATAAGATGGCGGTACAATCTTTTGGAGCTCCAGGCGAAATTTTAGTGATGACTCAGACGAAGCCTCAGAGCATTATTTATTCTAAATTTTATGCTAAGGTGGTAACTCCTGGTATAGGCACTACTTTATATGTCAACTTGGCTCTTACTGCAAAAGCTGATCCTCTACCATTTTATGGACTGGTGGTGAATGGGCAGCTGTATGAAATTCAGCTGAACGCCAACTCTGATATAGCGGTAATGAATCTGGTGAATCAGGTGGTGAACCCTACAACGGATGGCAACCAAATAAACCCGGCTACGGATGTGACCTATAACAGCTCTGGTGTGCAGAATGGTGTGAGGTCTGCATGGGTTATTACGGAATCTGGAGGGCAGGTGCTTTTGAATGACACTAACTGGGATACCGGATTTGATAGTGGAGCTACCCGAAGTGTATATATAGGTGCAGATAAGCCTGCAGTGGCGGCAGCTAGAACGCTGGATGACTTGGATATTACAGCACTGCAGGGAATGGATATCGCTCCGCTTACTATTTATACGGGTAAGAAGTACAGCCAAACTTATATACATATCAAAGCCTCTGCAGAGAAGAACCGCCGTAAATGGCAGAATGGCGATAAGACTTACTTCTGGATGCCTGAGAGTCATGTTTTTGATAATAGCATGTATCCTGGCTTTTATAAGTATTTCCCAGATTTTGCACTGCCCAATAAGAAAATAGCAGGTCTGCAGCTGGGATGGGAAGATGATTATCCTGCTCATAGGGTGGATAAGAAAGGTTTTACATCTACGAGAACGATGCCATATGAAAAAAGCGATTATATGGATTTTGATAGGTGGATGCTGGACAATGGTATCCCAGCTGCTTACAGTGGTACTGATGCAGAGCGGCAAGCAAAATGGGATAGTATACCTGAGACCACACTGAAGAACTCTTTCAAGAGCCTAGTGGTGGATCCTCATAAAGGGCGTGGTTTTGTGGAGTTGAATTTTGAGCCAGCTGTAGGCTTGAACCTGAACGACCAAAAAATGATTAACGTGCTAAGACAGTGGACGGATGCTAACCCTGCGGCTGATTTAGGTATTTGGGCTCACGGTTCTGGAGCTGTAAGGTGCAGCCGTGCTCAGCTTTATGCAGAAACTGATGATAGCCGGATGACTCCAGACTTACAATTTACGGGAAGCTATAATGATTGGATAGGCAGCCGAAGTGCTGTGTCTTTATTTAGTCATACTTATTATGTATACCACGCCGTGGCTACTGCTTTTTACTGCAACGACCTCTATCAAGTGAGGCCTGATGATTTTGGATGGCTGCACCAAGCTCTTATGATGGTGGTGATGAATAAGAAATTTTACCCTAATAAAAAAAGTATCTTCTGTGACTTTCATGTGATGGAATATCAACTGACGGGGCCAGTAGACTTTATAGAGGTAAAACACCCTGTAACGGGGGCTATTATTAAGTGGCCTTCAAAGCCTATTACATCTCCAGGTCAAAGATTTACGCGGGCATTGTTTGGGGTTGGTTTTGCGGATGGTATTAGACTGTGGAATGTGCCTCTTATAGAACATGATGATCCATACTGGTATGGTTATGCCCATGGTTTTTTAGACCAAAATGGAGATATGTTTACGCAAGGCAGGGTTAAGCAATACCCTAATGGAGGGCTGGGCGGCAGGTATTTTACAGAAGCCAGAAGCCAAAAAGGCATAGACTGGCATGTGGCTGCGATGTTGGCTATCTCCGAAAGTAGCGATATTATAGAATCCAATACCACTTGGGAGTTTCCGGAATTTAGCATGGATGGCGGCTCTACATATATTAGCTCTCCAGATACCTTACTAAGCAAAACATTTATCAATGAACAGGCGGTGGTGGTATTTAAGGCAGACAATAACGGGAATGTAGGTTTGCTTTTGTTTTTTAATCCTTGGCAAAACGCAACGGTACAGGCCTCTTATAAAGTGAAGATTGGATCTAAAATTCATGATATTATTCAGGTTGGTGATTTTGCCAGCTGTGTGAGACTTTTCATATAAAATAAATAGAGCATTATGCCTTCAAAAGTTACATTTCAACGAATAAATAAATACAAGACGGATGGGTCTTTTGCTCTAGCAAGTACTCAGACGGCCTTGAAAGTAGAGCTTTTTAATGCTGCAGGTACTACCAAGCTGTATGAGGTTATTTACCCTGTCGGAACCACGGATTTTGAACTGCCTGTGACAGCCGGAACCTATGTATTCAAGCTTACGATTTTGGATACTGTAACTGCAGGTAAGTTATCTGTAATGCTAGTGGATGAAGTGGTGGGTAATATCATATTCAACAGTGGCAGTACACTGGACGAAAACAATAAGGTTTACACCTCCCCAGCTTCTTCTGTATCTAATGAATGGTTTAATTTAAAGATTTATCAGAGTAGCAACTTTGTGAGCCAAACTCCGGTGGCTGCATTTGATGCTACTTCCGCGATGGGCATATGCACTGGCGTGGCTCCCGATAAAATGCGAAGGGTATCTTTTGGTTTTTCAAACTATACGCTTCCCTTAAGCTTCAGCACAGACAATGTGAGTTTTTTTATCTTCAACCCCAATGGCTTTTATAGAGAGGGGCCTGTGGGTGATAGCGTAACTTATTACTTTAAGGACAATGCTGGGCAAACTAAAAACCTGACGATTGCTTTTACAGACTGCGAAGTACCCCCTCCAACTGCACCTACTTTAGACAAAACACAGATACTTAACTCTGAGTCTGTTCAGATTACTTTTAGTGGTAGCCCGGTGACGATAAAGGTATATGAAGGAAACTCTGTAAGGCAGACCATTACGAACCAAACCAGCCCAGTAAACTATACACCAAGCAATTTGGCTACTGGTGAGTTTTCTTTTTCTATCTCAAACGGTGCAGGTGAGTCTGCTAAATCTGCTATACTCAAAGTGACTTCTGCAGGTGGTACAGGTGGCTTTTGTCACTTGAAACATTTGGACGCTTTATGCACATGGAATGAACCAACGGAAGGGTCATTTACAATTAAAGGTGTAAAGTTTTCAAATTCTGGGTCTTACCCGTGGCCAGCTCAAATAGTATCTGATGCACCTCTGAAATTTATTTTAAGAGGTAAGAATATTCTGAACCGCTCTGATGTGACACTGGCAGCTGGGATAAGTACTGCCAGCGTGGACTGTCTGTCTGGAAATACGACTGGTGTGGATGGCCTTCTGCCTCCAACTGGTTTTCCGATGCCTGCAGGTTATGAACTGGTAGGAAACGTTTATCAGCCGATTGGTGGTGATACTGGCACGAATACTACTGAAAGGATAAAGGTAAATGTTCTGAATTTCTGTAGTGCCACCGCCGCTACTGTTCAGGTGGGTATTACTAATAATTATACGAGCTTAGCCCCTGCCGTGACCGACGTAACGGTATGGAAAGATGGCTTAGAGACTGATGTGCTGGTGCAAAATGGGGTATATCCGTGGGTTTTTGTTAGAGATAAGAACAACCCAACGAATGTTTCTAATCCTACTCAAACGTTAAATAAATAAAATGTCAGGAAAAATAACCATTAGTGAGCTGGACGCTGAAGACGAACCACATACGCCTGTAGGGCTTCAGTTTGGGATTACGCAGAGTGAGGTAGTGCCACCTGTGGTATCTCAGATGAGTAATGTCTTTTTGGGCTTAGAAAACGGGACTTATTATGTGTGGTATAGGGCTGTGAATTCTGCATGGAATAGCGGCAATGTTTTAGAGGTGGTGGTTCATTGTTAGGAATTATTTTGTTTTTAATATTAGAACTTAAAGGTCTAGGGTGATGCTCTAGGCTTTTTTTTGTCCTTTCTGCTTGCTTAATGATTGTATTACTTCGATGCATGAACATCCGTATTCCTTCCATTGTGGCAGAAATGAGCAAAGAGTTATTCTGTATTGCTCCAAACCACCTGGAATCTTTTATGCTCGCTGCAATCTTCCCAGATGACAATTCAAAAATGCCATCATCTGAGCTGCAGCAACTTGGTGTGGCTGAGCATAAGGTCAATGTGATACCTGTGCAAGGCGTACTGATGAATAAATCATATGCAAAACACGGGATTTATGGATATGTGGATATGATAAAAGACCATGCTGAAGGGGAAAATAACCCTGATGTGGTGGCTCATATTCTAAACATATCCTCTCCAGGAGGAAGTGTTTCTGGACTGGCAGAAGCTGCTGATATTATTCATGCTTCTACAAAACCTGTGTATGCTTATATCAATGACTTAGGGGCTTCAGCTGCTTACTATTTAGCAGCTGCATCAAGCCACATTATGACCACCAAGCGTTCTAGCATGATTGGTAACATAGGATCCAAGATAGGCACCTTGGACATTGTGGGAATTTTGGAAAATTTTGGTGCAAAAAAGATAGAGGTTTTTGGCACTATGGCCACCAGAAAAGATTTAGGATTTGGAGATGCTAAGAAAGGAGATTATACCAAAATCCGTGAAATAATTATAGACCCAGCCAATGAGATGTTTGTGAAAGATGTAGGCAGATACCGCCCATCTCTTCAGGACGAACATAAGGACGGGATAGTTTATTTCTCTGAAACTGCACTTCAACATAAACTAGTGGATAGCCTTGGAAACTTTCAAGACTTACTAGATAGGATTTCAAACGATTTATCAATTAATAATTCAATTCAAATGAGCACAAAAGTAACCATGTTGGTTCCTAATGCACTTGTGGGAGGAATAAAGCTGATGGGAGGAGAAGTGGTGGAAGCCACAGCACCTACAGCTGAAATTCCAGAAACTGATGCAGATGAAGGACAGGCCCAGGAGGGCACAGCTCAAGCTCCAGCACCTGAAGCAGAAGCGGTAAACCCTCTTCAAGCTACGGTGAATACACTGACAGCTCAGGTAGCTGCACAGACGGCTCAGCTAGAGAAAAAAGACCAAGAAGTGGCAGGGATGAAAGCATCTCTAGAGGCACTATCTAATAACCCAGCTGCTCAGCGTAGTGCTGCAAGACAAGAGGGTGACGACAAAGCTCCAGAAACTCCTGAAGCGGAAGCGGAAATCGTGATGACGATGTCCGATGATTATGATGCTCAATAGCATTTTATACTAAATTCAAAAAAAGCATGTTGACACCTGCAAAAATGATTGCCGAATACGGAGCCTGGTATAAGGAAGGCAATATTAATTCTAAAGACCTTCACGACCAGATATTTACGAAGTCTGACACGGAAGAGCTCTTTACTTTCCGTAAAACGAATGACACGCGTATAGATAAGGTTAACACCATTATCACGAGTGTATTTCAGCCGTTTTATAGCACGTTTTCTCACCTTGGAAGTTTCGATTTCGATCCTAATCCTTGGTTCTTAGACCGTGTTAAAATCAACGTGGCTTTAAAGCCTGATGATTTGGCTGCAACTGCCTTAGACTTTTTAGCTGCACAAGGCGTGGAAAGGAAAGGTGCCCCTATCGTTTCTCTTATAACCAAATACTTGGTTATGAAAGCTAAAGAGGACCACGAAGACTTCGGAGTCTTTAAGGGCGTGAGGGCTTTGCCTTCTGCACAAAACCAACTGCTAGGTGTACCTGGAACTCCAAGTGGAGCTGTAACGGGAATTAAGGCGAAAATTAGAGCTTATTCTGCAGCTGGTAAAACAGTGGATATAGCAGCTGGGGCTGTACCGACAGACCCTGTGGAATTTGTAACCTACATGGAGAACTTCTACTATGCTATAGAGGAAGATTTGCGTGATACCATTAAGGATTTTGTGATGTCTCGAACGCTTAGAACACGTTATAAGCGTGGTTTTAGGTTGAAATATAAAGAGCAGTATGACCTGAAAGCTGAGAATGACACCATCATTGATACTGAGGTGAAAATCAAGGGATATAAGTCTCATAATGCCTCTGACATGATTTGGACAACGATGCCCGCCAATAGAATCGGTTTTAGAAAGAATCCAAGTAACGCTGGGGTTTTTGACCTAGGCGTGAAGGATATCTACCTTATCCAGCTGGCGACTGATTGGTATACGGGTGTTGACTTTATTAATCCTGCTTGGATTATTACGAATGGTCAAGATTTAGAGGATTAAGAAATAAACAATCAGGGGTGAGCAATCACCCCTTTTAACACGATATCAATGGAAGATTTAAATAACTTAACCGTGGTAGAACTGAAAGCCGCTTTACTGCAGTACGGGAAAACTGAAGAGGAACTTAAAGGTTTACTGAAACCTGCTCTGGTGGAGCTTTATTCTGCTTTAAGTGCTTCTGGTTCTAAGGCAGTGGATTTTGAGCAATTAAGCAAAGAAGAGCTACTAGAGGTGATTAAGGGGCAAAATAAGGTGGTGGAAGAACTTAAGTCTCAGGCAGAGGCTAAGAAAGACGTTAAGGGCACTGTGACCGCAAAACGTGGCGGTAAGACTTACCGTTTTGCTGTGCCGAAATTTACGCTTCCGGCTTTTGGTGAGACTATTCCTGGTAGGCAATATACTGCAGAAGAAGCTGCGGCTATTCCTGAGGTGATAGAGCAGCTTGTGAGCATCAAGTCTGGCATTTTGAAGGAGGTCAAATAGGTGCCTACTCAGAAGATTAATAATTAAAACATAAATATATTATGTGTACCCCAATCGCATTAGCATCTGCAATTTATTGCGATGAAAAAGAGCAAGAGCAGGCTGGACTGAGTGAGGTGATTTCTATTTTCAATCACACAGATGTAGCTACTTATCCGGCTTATGTAACTTCACCTGCAGGCGAATTAACGGCAAGTGCCGCTCTATTAACTGCAGCAGCTGCTATCACAATGAAAGAGGCTACTTTTCCTACGAAACTTCACTGCATTATGGAGGAGAACTCTCTGCAGATTAAGAAGGAAGGAAAAAGGAGCTGGATGGCTGAACTTAAAATAAGAGTTCAAAACACAACGCATAATGCGGGTGTGATTCATCAGCTGTGCAAAACAAGATTTTCTGCAGCTGTGCCTCAAATAGAGGGGGGCATCAAGTTGCTAGGTCAGTCTGACGGTGTATCTGTAGGCTTCTTATGTGAAGTGGCAGATGATGGTGTATTAGAGGAGTTTGGAAAACAATACACCGATGATAAGTTCATTGATGTAACGATAGTTTGCAGTCCAAAACATCCCGTGGATTATCCTTTTGCTATTGTTTACTCTTAAAATTTAAGCTATGCCTCAAATTAAAATTGCAAGCGGAGCTTATGCTCTTAAAGGCACAAATGGAGAAAATGCAGCTTGGGTGCCTGGCTGGAATCGTTATGTGAATCTACTGAAATTAACACCTGAGCAAGCGGCTGAACTGGTGGAAATGAAATTTCCTTATGTGGTGAAGCTGGATGCTGAGGTAGTGGAAGATTCAACGCCAGATAGTTTCAAGAAACTAAAACTGGACGAATTAAAAGCACTGGCAGCAGAGAAGGGGCTTGATGAAGAGCTTTATAAAGACCTCACGAAAAAGGATGAAATCATTGCTCTTTTGATAGGTTAATGTCCTTTCTGAAGTAAGGCTTGTTAATCAAATTTAGGTTCAATTAGTTTTTCACTAAAATTTCAATCAAATGAAATCATTTTTAACACTTGTTTTGAGCTGTATTGTATTCCTTTCGGTCTACAGTATGCCAACGAAAGAAAAGCCTTTAGATGTGGATGAAATAAGCTATGATGCTTCTTTCAATGCTGTTTATGAGGTAGCCGAAATTCCAGTTATTCTGGTAGATAATACGGTGACGTATCATTCTTCTCCAGGAACGGAAATTCATCAGAAGTTTAATGCTGTTTTGCTGGCTAATGATTTGATGGTACGACAGCGAATAAAACATCATGTACCTTTTATGATAGGTAAACCACTTCCTTCACTAAAAAACTACGAGGGATTTAGGCAACTAAAGGCATAGGAAATAATACCCCAAAAATACACGCCCTCAAATGGTGACATACCAGGGCACCTAATCCGAGAAGGCGTTCAAACGAACGCCTTTTTTTATATCATGTTAGAACTCATTCAAAGCTGGCTTAGAACTAAAGACTACCAATTGGGTGTAGAGATATACCGCCGATATGGCAGTGATGCCTATTTAAAGGTGCTGTTTTTGAGTGGTCCAGATAGCTACAATAGCTCTAAGTTAGAAGTAGAGCTGAAGCGGTTAATGATATCTCCAGATTCTAAGCCTGTAGTGGCTGTGGCTGCAATTTCTGACACTAACAAAAAGGATACTCTTGCTTCTGAATCTGCTGAAGCTCCTGCAGAAATTAAAGCAGCTATCAGTAAAAGGAAATCTCTCTATGCAGTGGTTAGGGTTAATCGTGACCAACTGGCTGAAGCTTACCTAACAGACAATGAGTCTGGTCTGAATTTGAATGCTTTGGGGCATCAAATCTTGGATGCTTGGGATGGCATACGTGAGTGCTGGGAGCTCACGAATTTTTACGACAAATACGAAAGGTTACCTGAAAAAGTCCAGCAGGAAACCGACTACAGTACCTGGCCCACAGATGTTCTTAATAAGGCCTTCTTGAATAATTATAAATACGTCAAGAAGTACCAACACAACTTAAAAAAGCGAGAAGTAGTTATCGAAAGAATAATAGCCTCTTCCGCTATCAAATCCACACTTCAGAAGAAAGATGCTTTTTTCCACACAACACTTAAAATCCCCTCAGCTGACGAGCTCGATAGCCGGACTGAGGAAACAGAAATTAGCGATTAGGTCGCAAACAATGACACAAGAAGAATTGTCAAAATTGCCGGATATGCTTGAAATGGGTACTATGATTGAATTTGTGACGCATGGAGCCTGGTCTTTACATCACTTGGTTGAAAAGGTGATACTGAAGACGGGGCCTGCTCATGTGCAGCTAAGTACCTGGGCAATTACGGATAAGCCACTTCGTGTTTTGGAGCGATTGAAATCTACAGGTAAGATACTTTCTCTAACTGGGGTAATTGAGAGGAAGATATCTCATCATAATCCAAAAGCCTTTGGCTTTGTTCAGCAGGTTTTTGACCGAGTTGAACTTAGCAAGTGTCATGCAAAGGTTACGCTCATTACAAATGAGGATTGGCAAGTGGCAATTATCTGTTCGGCCAATTGGACTGTAAATAGGCGAACTGAGGTAGGAAATGTAATCTGCTCTGCAGAAAGTGTAAAGTTTCATAAAAGCTGGATGGATGGCAAAGAACATGAATGATGATGCAGGTATAGGCCCTGAAGATGCTGAAGAGTTTGTTCAGGGTTTTGACACACCAGAGCAGCTTGGCGAATTGCTGTTTTCCGCATATGAGATTGATTTGATTCTGAATAAAGAGCCGGACACATTTGAGCTGCAGGTTAAGAAGGGGCAACTCATTACAGAATCTGCAGTAAGATTTGTGGTAGTTCAGCAAGCCAAGGCAGGTAGTAGTGAAGCTCAGAAAATGATAGAAAAATGGCTAAACAAGCTAAAAATAGAGGAGCTACTGAACGAATAGTAGATCCTGAGATAGTTACCACTCAAACTCCTGATGATAAGTTAATAGAACTTATTACCTCAAATAAGAAGAGTTTTCTACTGACTGAAAAGGCAGAAGACACTTTGCGTTTAATGCGATTGACCCGAAATCTTTTTGTTAGATATACCTCTCGCTCGAAAGTGGTTGATAAGCTCGTTAATGAGCATGATGTACAAGAACGCAAAGCGTGGCGATTAGTGGACATTACGCCAAGGCTTTATTCTACCGTCTATAGGGAGTCTACAAGAGAATTTCATGTAGATATACTGCTAGAGCAAATACAGCAGACTAGGAGGCTCGCAATAGCCTCTCAGGACTGGCGAACAGCATCAACTTGTGATAAGAATTATGCACAGGCCATCAAGGATTTCTTAGGTGATTCACAACAGCTGAAACCAGAAGATTTGTTCCTTCCAGATATACAGCAGGGGTTCCATCCAGAATTATTTAAAGACCTTCCGCCTGTAGAAACAACAGATTTCAAAAAAATAATAGCTGGATTTAGGCAGCGAAAAGGGAGACAAGAAAAACTTGAAGCAGAAGATATCGACTATGAAGAAATTTTTGAATAAAATTCATAGGAACATTCCGCAGCTGCTTGCATTCTTGGTGGCAGCTAAAAACACAATAGTCCTTTATGCCAGGGGCGTTGGAAAGACCTATGGTGTAACCGCAACATGGACTTATTTGAGAGCCAAAATGCTGCCTCGCTCTATGGGTTTTGTTTGTTCGCCTACTTATACCCATTTGAAGGATACAATCGTACCGGAAATGGAGAACGGTTGGAAGAGCCTTGGTTTACGTGAAGGGAAGCATTACTGGAAATATGAAAAGCCTCCAGCTGAATTGGGTATTCCTGAGCCTCATAAGGCTATTGATAATCCTAAATATTTCATCTTTTGGCTGAATGGCTCAGCTACTAAATTAGTTTCATTAGACCGTCAAGCTCTCGTGAACTCACAATCATTTGATTACGGTGCAATATGTGAGGGTAGAAAATGTAAAGCCACCTCAGTTAGAGATGACTTAGTTCCAACTATTCGAGGTGGTCGTGAGCATCCTATTTTAAATCCAATAACCGGAGAAGTTGAAAGTACTTTTCAGGATCACATAGAGCATGGTAGCTTATTAATTGAGTCTGATTTGCCTAAGCGTCCGGAAGAACGTTGGATATTGAGCTATAAGAAAATGATGGATAAGAAAACCGTCATGGACATTTTGAATCTAGAAAGGCTCAAAATGATAGCTAAACCAAAGCTCTCAAAAAAGGATGTCAAAGAAATCGATGCTGAGCTTTATCAAATGCGAAAAAACCTTACGTATGTAGGTAAGGCTTCAACACTTGATAATATACATGTATTGGGTGTTAATGCCATCAAGCAACTCAGGCGAAACTTAACCCCCGTAGATTACGACATATCAATATTGGGGATAGAGCAAGAAGAGGTGGATAGCTGCTTCTATTCTGCCTTGTCTAAAGAACGCCATGGCTATGATAATGCTATTGATTATGATTATGCTGATACCTTACCTGCAGGCACTAAACAGAATTGGCGATGGGATAAGGATTTCAAGCCATCCAGGACTCTATATGTAGTAGGAGATTGTAACCTATCACACAATTGTTTGAATGTATTTCAGTTAAAGGGTAACACAATACTAAAGGTCAATTACTTCTATGCAGAGTCTTATCCAGGGGCACCCACTGACCACTTCACAGTAGCTAAACAGTTGACAGAATACTATAAAGGCTCAGGTCTTAAGAAGATAGTATTCATTTATAACAATACGCTTATAGAGGGCGAAAAATGGGGTAAAGACTCTCGATCAAAGGAAATAATGCAAGCCTTTAAGGATGCCGAATTCAAGGTTACTGGCGAATATGTAGGTCAGGCAATAAGTCATGATGCTGTTCAAAAGGAATGGAATAATATCTTTACTAATAAGTCCAAATGGAGGTTCCGATTCAACGTGCAGAACTGCGAACAATGGTATGAGTGCTGTAAGGATTCTGGTGTCAGAATGGTGGATGGCAGAAGCGGTACTCAAATCAAAAAGGATAAGTCTTCAGAGAAGCCTAACTCAGGCATACTACCACGTGATGCAACGCACGCAACAGAAGGCCCTGACACCTTCATACAATACCTAGCACAGCAAGCGGATGTATCTCAATACGAAAGCGTAATCGTATCAGGATAAAGGACTCTCTCCTATCGTCGAGCATTTCTATAAGGGGCACAGCTCGCCCTATTTGTAATCATTATAAATAATCATATATCGTCTTTTGGACGGGCGTTCGCCTAGAGTGTATAGGGCGTGCTACGTCCTCTTCTAAGCGAAGCTTTTTTCAGGATTTTTTGAAATCCTGATAAGTGCCTGAAATTCAATAATTTACCTAAAAATAAATGACATAATCTATTGAAAATCAGATGTTTTTAGTTAAATTTATGTAATGAAACGCTAGATAATACCGCTCGTAACGGTGGCGAATCAGAGTAATTTTTTATAAAACTTAATTATTTATTTCAATGTCCAATCAAAAAAATGGCTCGGCTTCTGCTGTGGCTGAAACTCCGAAAAATGGCACTCCTGCCAAGACCGAAACTTTAAGCATTAGAACGGTATCTGATGTTATGGAAGCTTTAAGGGAAACAAATTCAAAGGTTAGTTTTTACAATTCGTTTTGCAGCCGTTTTGATGCTGTAAAGGACTTTAGGAATAATCTTGATGGTGCTGCCCTTAACCTAGTCATTTCTAATGAAGAGGGGGAAAGTATTGAGTTCAAAAATCTAAGTATGATTAATTCTTTTATTGATAACGCTGTGAACTTAGGCGAAGAGCAGCGTAAAAAAATGGAAGAGGAGATTTTAAGCCTAAAGCTTTAATCTTAAATGAAAGAACCCCGTTGCACTCGTAATGCTTCGGGGTTCTAAAACTTAATTAAGTCTTTCAACTTAGATTCAAATTTACATGAAAAATTTCATAATAACGGCAGATATACAGAACTGCCCGAACTGCAAAGCCGTAACGGTAACCCCTCAGATTAGAATTAAAAGCAATCTTTTAGAGACTGCAGGTTTTCAGATTGGCGACAATGTGACGATCTCAATAAATGGTAATAGTGTGATAATTTCTAAATCTAGCGAATCATGAAATATTTATGCGATTACTCAGAACAGCGTATTACTGATACGATGAACAAATACGGTGCTTTCTTTGCTTTTTCTAATGAGCAATTTGATAGAAGTAAAAAGCCTGGTATTGATTATGTTTCTTTAACTGCTGGGTTAATATGCCCAGCTGTACACCAAAAGGAATTTGTAGCCGAAATGCTAAAAGGTCATGATTTGTCTGTAGCTGAAGATTTGGCGGAGAATGGCAAAGACGCAATTATCAAAAGAGAGCTTTATAATCATGAAAGCTTTTATACTGGGTGCATTGATAGTGCTTTTGACGCTTTAGATTCTTACCCTGTTACCAGAGCAGAGGTATATAAGATTTATTGTGAAGAACTTCAAAACGTTGATTTTGATTGTTAAGCTAATGAAGTATAAACCAGAGCATAGAGCAAATTTTTACATTCAAAGCCACGGCAACCATGCCGGACGACCTTTAAGAAAACCGATCCCGAATTGCTTTTCTATATGGACCGACAAGGCGAACGCTTTTGAAATTGTGTATTGCTTGTATGTTTCTAAACGGTTTTACTTTTTGATTCTCGGGTCTGTTATTCCTTTTGTAAGATTAAGAGAGGTTAGGCAATTAATAGAAGAGGCTTTTAGGGTTGATTATAATACTCACAAGCTTAAAATGGTTCTTCGTTCTGATCAACTTCTTACGAATTTGAAACGTCAAATAGAGACGTTAGAACAGCTGAAATATACTGCTGCTCATAGTGCTTTGAAATCTTCTTAATATACTCTAAACTTAGTTTTCTGCGAAAGTGGAAAACTTTGTCCGCGGGCGAAATGCTCGTAAAGGAGTCTTCGTTTTTCTCTTCGTTCTTTCCTCTCCTCTTGTACTCGCATTTCGGTTTGCTATTCTTTATTGCTTATGGCAATCTGCTTCTCTTTTTTCGTTATTTTTGGTGTGTAATAAACCTATATAACTATGGATATCGTTTTGGAGGTATCTGCTATATCTGCAGATGATTTGAAGAAAACTTTTGGATACGCTTCTTTTATGAATTTATTAGAAGAATTGATTCCTAAGATGAAAAATAGACTGGTGCCATTTACCGTAATCAATGAAACTGAAACTGACTATTATTTACTCACAGGCTCTCTGGATGAATTAAAAGCCCGGTGTTTTGATGAAGTGGTGAGGGGTGGGTTTCTTCCTTTAAAGAATCAAGGCAAATTTCGCAATGTTTATCATGCAATGATAGATCAGGCTAGACAGAAATATAATAACATGAGGGATATTGAGCATGTGAGAGGTGGTTTTGCTTACCCTAATATTGTTAGGAGTTTGGAGGGTGAACCTGAAATGGCTTAAGTATGCTGAATTCAAAATGGCCTTATCCTCTACCATACCGAATTGTTGGAAATCTGGCGGCAAAAATAGATGCAGGTAAGCCTTACGAAGTGTCTCTTTTTTTGCCTGGGCTTCGTGCTTTCGACTCTCATTATTCATTTGGCGATGACGGCGTTTTACGCGTCTCACCTGCCGTGAATAACGCTTTGATAAAATATTGGGAATTGAATCCCAAAAAAAAATCTTCTGTTTTTGAGAATATCAAAGGTTACAAGGTCAGGAAGACTTCTAAGTTTCTTGAGTATTTGAAAACTTTGATTCCATAATTCTTACTCCTAATTACATTTATGATTGACTACCCACCGGGTGGTCTTTTTTTTATTTACCCCTCCCTGCCCTCCCCAGTTTGGGAGGGTTCCTTCTTTTTTTGTCCTTTCTGCTTGCAATAATGCTTCGGTAATTGGTACTGTGATTGAAACTGTATCTTATAAGGAGCTGCGATTAATGATGAATAGGTTTTCTGGAAATGGAAAGCCTATCCCTGTTTCGTTGGTTTTTCTTACTGCAGACCGTGGGCATGGGACTGGTGGCGAATGGGTAAAGGCTGATTATGCTGTAAAAAACAGTAATCTGAGGCGAACTTCTGCTTATGTGAAAAGTGAAGCTAGCCCTACAACTACCAAAAACGCTCTGCTGAAAGACCCGAATAACTGGAAAAACCAGACTACGAATATTGTGCTGTTTGCGAAGGATGAACTGACTGGAAAGCTGGTGAATACTGGGCAAATTATTAAGGTGCATTACCGACTAATCTTTTTTATAAATGGGAAAAAAGTTGAATAAAGGACCTGTTCAGGTGATTGCGAGTGGGTATAGTTACTCTATGCCTCAATCGCGTATTGTGGCTACGTTGGGCACCTCCAAAAAGCAAAAGCCTACTAGAAGCGTGGAAACGCTGGATAGAAACACTACTTCTGACATAGCTTACTGGGGTGAGGATAATTTTTTTCCTAATAACTGGGAAAAGGAAATAGAAAATAGTGATACGCTTTGGGATGCTATAGAGCGAGAGATTAGCCGAATTTATGCGGGTGGGCTTCAATACGCTTATGAGCACATTGACCCTGAAACAGCCAAAAAAGAACTTAGGGATTTCTTTCATAAGGAACTGGAGGAAATTCTTTATAGCCCATCTGGTATGCATGCTTTTGAGCAGCAGATTAGGGATTATGTGATTCACAGATTTCCGGTGACGGAGTTTTATCTTTCTGCAGATAGGCAGAAGGTAATAGGTTTAGGTGCTTTGCCTGCTACCCATAGCAGGCTGGCCAAACAGAAGGAAAATGGATATATCCTGAATTCTTATTTCTGCAGAAACTGGGATACGGTATCTGATGCGACCCATAAAACGGTGGTGAGACTGTGGGTACTGGACCCACTGGTGGATACTAAAGAACAAATAAAATCTGAAAAAGGCCCTTTAAAATATCACTATCTGACGCCAATGGCTGGATGGCGTACTTACTACCCTTTAAGCCCAGCTTATGCGGCAAAAACGAGTAGATGGCTGGATATAGCGGCAAAAACGACTAAGACGTTTGATTATTTGCTGACCAACCAAATGAACCCCAAATACCACATAGAAATAGACCAAAGCTATGTGGAGCGGAAGTATGGCGACCGATGGGATAAGGCCACATCTGCAGATAAAAATGCGATTATGCTGGAGGAGCTTACGCACTTTCATAGAATGCTACATGGGCCAGAAAATAGTGGGAACAATATTATTTCAACTAAACGTATAGAGAAGATTATAGAGAAAGAATATAGTGACTGGACTATAACTGCTCTTAAGGGTGATACGTTTGATGAAAAACTAATATCTCTCTCTGATACTGCTGATAAGCATATACAGAGGGCTGTGGGAATAGACCCTGCTCTGCAAGGCTCCACTGGCGGAAGTAAACTAGGCGGTGGTGGTGGCTCTGATAAGCGTGAGTCTTTCAACATCCAGATGGCTACTGCACAGCGGCATGTAGACCATATTCTTTCTGTGTATTACTGGATTATAAAATACAATGGCATTACTGGCCCTAATGGTGAGAAAGTAAAGCTTAAAATGCTTACGCCACATCTGCCTCAGCTTAATGAGGTTACGCCTAGTAAGCGAAACCAAAAAATGGAAGAATCATGATAGAGTTATTTGACAATAATGCTGAGCTTCAGAATTATATTCCTGTGAATACGGGTTTTGAACTGGAGTATATTAAACCGGATGTGGACGCTGCTTTGCGGCAGTATATATTGCCTTACCTGAGTCGTGAGCAGTTTGAGGAATCTAAAAACCCTGCTACGGTAATCGCCAATGAACTGGTGAAACATACGGAATTATTTAGCCTGGTTAAAAAGTCTGCAGCTCTGCTGGGTATGCATCTTTATATGCCAATGGCAAAGGTGAGTATAGATGGTGACAGTATTAGCTACTCAGTAGACAGGGAAAAACAGGCTTCTGCTGAAGATAAACGTGAGCTCTCTGATAGTTTTCTGAAGAAAGGCCTGGAAGCGGTGGAAAACTTACTGGAGTTTCTGGAAATGAATGATGTGCTTTTTACGGAATGGAAGAACTCTGCAGGTTATACGAAGTTTACGGAGCATTTTGTAAGGTCTGCACGTGAGGTGAAGATTATAGAAGGTAGCAGACTGGTTTTCTTAAGACTATTGCCGTCTATTGAGATGGTGGAGTTTGATTTAGCTGAAGTGATTCCCGCCACCGCTTTTGCTACGCTTAAAAGCCGTGAATTTGGGAATGATGCGGAGCAAAAGAGACTGTGGCAGACACTTTTAGCTGATTACGTTCAAATTATAGTGAGCCGTAGGGCTTTGGCGATGGCATTAAGCCAGCTGGTGGTGCATATTATGCCAGATGGCAAACTTTCTGCATTTAATAATACAACGGCAGGCCTGACAAAAGGCTATCTGCAGCTGAGCGAAAACAGGCTGGATGCTCTAAAAAACGATTTAAATGCTCAGGCTGATAAGCGAATAGCTAGAATGAATGCTTTTATACAAGATAATGCGGAGCTTTTTGGCTATGTGGCTCCAGAAAGTTTTAAGGCTGAGCCTTATGTGAATAGCGAAACGCATGCATCGAAGTTTTTTGGGAGTTTTGGGTGAGTGATGGGCTTGCCGTTTCTTTTAAACTGACATTTGAAAAGAAATATAATTATGGAACAATTAAATTTAGCTAGCCAGTATCTCAAAAAAAGAGCTGTAAGCACTGAGGGGATTAAGAAATCACATTTAAAGATCATGCATAAAGTTTTACCTGCTTGGGAAGTAGAGGAAGTTCTGACTATGGTAATGGACGGTTCCTTTCTTCAGCATCATAATAGGCTTAAGGATATTGCAGGGCCAGACATGGTTTAATGCGTCTGAAGTAGTTTTTTGTCCTTTCTGGTTGGTTTTAATCCTTGCAAATTCGATTAATGATAGTTAGTGACTGTGGTGATATTTCTATTTTCTTTCCGGACGAACTGAACGACTGTACGGAGCTGCAGCTTGAGATTCTTAAGGAATCTCAGCTGTGTGGGCTTTCTAAGCAAAGTTTCTCAGTGCTGTGGTTTTCTGCGGGATGCTCTGCTGAAACTTACCAGGAACTTCTTAATAATTATGATTTAGAAGGAATGGCTGATATAGGCTTAAGGGTGACCGAGGCCATTCTGAACAGTACGAAACCACTTACTAGGATGCCATACGGTGTGTTATACCTTACAGCTGCGGAATTGGTGGGACCAGGTGATATGCTTGACAAAATTGTTTTTGGACAGTTTATAGATGCTGAAGAGCAGCTGTATTTGTTTTTCATGCGAAAGGAATTAGAGCATTTACGCAAATTGGCGGCTATTATTTACCGACCGAGGTTTGAAAAGTTATATCATTTAGATTCTTCTAAACAGGCATTGAAGCCGATTATGGAGCTTACAGAGCCACAGCTCTATGTGATTCTGGAATATTACCTGGGCTGCAGGACGGTACTGGCTCAGAACTACGATCATGTTTTTCCTAAGCCAAAAGTGACTCAAATCCCTGCTAAACAAGATGAGAAAATAACGGGCAAAATGGTACTGAATATGGTGAAGGGCTATCATGCTAAGCTGGTGGAATATGCTAAAACACCAGACCGCAAAAAGCAGATGTATCATGAAAACGCCCGAACTGTTTTGGAATTTATAAATCAGGATATATCTAACTATAAACTGAAAGAAAAGGCCATGGAGGATATGAAACGTAACACTAGACAAAAGAATGGCAGGAACAGAGGTTAATATAGCTCCCAATAAGGTCACGGCTTATAGGGATTATTTTAAGGGTATTGCTACGAAGTATAAGCCGATTGGCCATACTGATGCAGCACCTAGATTTGAAGTTTATAGCAGAGCTGCAGTGGTGGCTGGCAGAAGAAAGCCGGGTGGGCTGGATTTAACGAAGTTTTGCATGACGCTTTTGGATATTGACCCCGAAATAGGCAAAAATGAATCTAGGAAGTTCAAATCGTTTATTCAGGGGGCTTTTGAGATAGTGAAATTTAATGAGCGTAACGATTTAGACAAATATGATATCCAAAGTGAGGCTTTTGATATGTGTGAGGAAATAGTGGCTCATATGATGACTGAACAGTTAGCTAGGGAATTTCCGCTTGGGATTCTGGATGATGGTACTTTTGATTTTTATGTAGTGGATGAGGCATTTGATAAGGCTGTGGGCTATGGTGTAGCCTTTAATTACCAAGTAGGTTTTAATAGAGTGGCGGTTAAGAATAACGATAATTGGATATGACATTTGAAGAATTTAGGGCTTTGCACCCTAGGACATCAAAACGCAAACTGCAGGATTTCTGGAGGGTTTATTTTGAGATAGCTATTCCGGAACTGGATTTATGGAGTAAGGAAAGGCAGGCCGATTTTCTGGCTCAAGTAACACATGAATGTGACCGATTTAACACGATGGAGGAATATGCCAGCGGGAAGGCATATGAGTTTAGAAGGGATTTAGGGAATAATCAGCCCGGTGATGGTGTCAAGCATAAGGGAAAAGGCTATATCCAATTAACTGGACGTAAAAACCAATCTCTATTTAATGACTGGTATCACGAGTTTGAGCCTGACGCTCCTGACTTATTGCAGAATCCGCATCTTATAGGCCAAATTCCTGAATTGGCTATGTGGGCGACTGTTTGGTTTTGGAAAACCAACAATCTGAATAGATACACTGATAGTGGCGATTTTAAAGGCCAAACCAAAAGGATTAATGGCGGCTATAATGGGCTGGATGATAGGAAAATGTTTCGTGGCTGGTATTTGCCACTTGTTACGGATATAGTGAACTCAAAGCCTTATGAAAAAGAGGTCAACACACTTTAGCATGAAGATTTATCAATTTTTGGCATTAGCTAAATACAAACAATTATGACAACAATGGAGAAAATACCTGGTGTGGTGATAGACATTGTCTTTGCCTTTTTCGGTATAACCAATCTGCTAACAATAGGTGCAGACTATCGCCATATTTTGGCTGGGTTTTCGGGCTCTTTATTTGTAACTACTTTCTTAAACAAAGGCGGTAAGGATAAACTGTGGTTTGCCTCCGGTGGCTTTAGTTTTGCCTGTTTTGTGGGGCCTGCTATATGTGAATATTATAATTGCGATAGCCACAGCTCTACGTGTATAGCTATATATTTTGCCTCTGGAACAAGCGGAATGCTGATAGTGCAGATGCTGGTAACCTTCTTAAATCAAAGTAATAACAACCTTCCACAACTGGTTACGACTGCTTTTAGCGGCTTAAAAGCTTATATTAGTAGACGAATGGATAATAACAATACTAAAAACAACAACGACGATGTGGAAAATGTTAATTAGTGGTGGATGGATGGCTATTCCTTGTATGATAGCTACCATTTCTATAATGAATTTGGTTTCGGTGAACCCGAAGCAAAAGAAGCTGGAGAAAATTCAGGCTGAGAATAATATACAGGCTATGCAGCTGAAGACGTTTGAGGCTGAGGTTCTGGACTACGCTCAAACTGTAAAAGCTCAGGTACAGAAAATGAAAGAGGACTCTGTTAATTATGCTGAAATGACGGCTCAAAAGCAAAATGTGATAGCTGGGCTGAATGGTAAAGTGAAGACTAAGGATGCTTTGATTACTAATCTGAAGACTGGTATTCAGGTGGATTTGGTGAAATTGACTTATAAAGATGGTCTTTTTTCTAAGCCGAAACTGGTGGATAGTGTTTATGTGGAAGGGATTCGGTATGGGGGATTGTTGCGGTTAAATGCTGCTGAATAGATAATAATTTTCATAATAATTTAAACGTAAATAATATGTCAACTTTAGGGCAAAGAAGGGTAAAGGCAGAGTTCAATCCTACCAAAAATGAATTAGTAGATCAGATAAAAAATAAGTCTGCAGAACTGATTGATATGTTACAATCTATGAAGCCAGTAGGTAGCCATTCAGAAAAATTTGGTGGTGAAAAAATTAGGCTAATTTCAATTGCTCAAACAGAGATTGAAACAGCTTGTATGTATGCAGTTAAAGCGAACTTTACAGAATAAGATATTTTTTAGAGTTAGGGTTTAGGGTTGATTTAAAAACGTCTCATATTATGAGGCGTTTTTTTGTTCTTGCGTAATTACCCCACCCTGCCCTCCCCAGTTGGGGAGGGTTCTGTTTGTTGGTTTTTTTGTCCTTTCTGGTCGGATTTGTTATTGTGAAATTTGGTTCAGATTTATTGAAACAAAAGTTTTATTCACTTAAAAAATTTCTAATGAAAAACTTCTTAATGTTCTTCTTGATGCTGTTTGTAGGCTTTTCTGCTTTGGCTCAAACGGGTGTGGCGGTCTATAATGACCAGCTTATTTTCCGTGCTTCTACTGGTGTAAAAACGGCAGTGTCTGTCACTCCTTATGGTAATGCTGCCATCGGTGTTGCGGTTCCAGATAGTTCTGCCATTTTGGATTTGACCAGTACCACTAAGGGTTTAGGATTGCCCCGGCTTACTACTACGCAGGTGAATGCTATAGCTACTCCTAGGACGGGTCTTACCGTTTTTAATACTACGCTGAATTTAGTGGTTTTCTACAATGGCACAGCCTGGAGGAAAGTTACTGATGCTGCTATGTAGGTTGGGCTTTGCCCTGCCCGGTTTGTTCTTGGGTTTTTACCCCTCCCTGCCCTCCCCAGTTGGGGAGGGTTCTTTTTTTTTGAGGGTTCTTTTTTTGTCCTTTCTGATGGGGTTTGATGTGTTGAAATTTGGAAGGTGATAGAACATTATAAATTTATAAAATGACACAATTTAACTTTCAGCAAGGGAAGAGCTTAAGCATAAGTTTTCAGGTTGTTTCTGACTTGGAAAATTTTGAGGACTTGATTTTGGTTTTTGGAAAGCAGACTTATAAAGTTTCTGACGAAAGTCTAGTGACCGTGGATGCAGAAAATGGCATTTATAAGCTAGAAATGAGTAGCCACAAAACTAACGGCTATACTGGTGAGATTGAATTTCAGGCGTATTTGATAGATGCTGAGCTTGGCAC
The DNA here is from genome assembly GCF_055134445.1 of Arcticibacterium sp. Lineage (NCBI taxonomy): Bacteria > Pseudomonadati > Bacteroidota > Cytophagia > Cytophagales > Leadbetterellaceae > Arcticibacterium > Arcticibacterium sp. The sequence goes on along the minus strand of NZ_JBSRVI010000158.1, from coordinate 1,230 downwards.
TTATCCTGGCCCTGTTTTATTTGCTGGCTTTAAACAGTCGCTAGGTTATTCTAATGCAGAAATTAATGAGCTTTCTGATGTGCTGATTCAGCTTACTGTAGTATCAGAAACGCTGACAGTAACGAGTGCCATAGGTACGCTGATAAATGGTGCGGAACTCATTATAGCTTCTGAAGCTGCGGTGGAAGCTGCCATAAGTACCGCTGCTGATAAAATAGCGGTGGAGAGTGCTAGGGGTGAAGTTTTGCCAGCTAGAGATGTAGTTTTAGCTAATATACAGAACTACCCATTTCACGCCACTGCGAATTTCGGAGATAAGCCTTGGATAAAAACAGCAATACTAAGTGCAGATTTAGGGTTACTGTCTTCTTATGACAATACAAAATATTATAGTTTCGCAACTATTTCAAAAACAGCTGATAGATTATCTCTTACATTATACGCTTCTCCTAATCTAGGAGGTGGAGACTGGATAGGCACCTCTACCGTATTTACAACAACCGAGGTTTCGGCTGATAAACCTATACTACTCAGGCACATTAACGGCAGTATGGTTATAATTCCTGCGAACATACCAACTGGCGAATATTCGTCTTTAAGTTACACCTCCTACGGATTAGACTCAAAGGTTTTTAAAGAAAACTACTCTGTCCGTGACAGGGTAGAAAACAACAATTTGCAGATTGTTTTATTGTCTTTTGTGTCAGGATATTACGTAAATAGTGCAGGGAATTTATTAGCAGGTTCTTACTCTACTTCTAAGCATTTTGACATCAAGCAGGGAGATGTTTTCAGGGTGTCTGGATTAAGTAATAACGGGGTAAATGTCTTGTCTTTTTACAAGCACTCAGGCGAATATGTATCTGGACTGGCAGGGAATGGACAAACGTTTTCAAATTATAAAATGGTAGCTCCTGCGAATGTGGGGTACTATATTGTATGTAGTAATAATAGTAATTTGGCAACTTTTTACTTGCAAAAAGAGCGGGCAAAAATAGCACGTGAGGTAACTACTACATTAGAATTAACTAAAGTAGAGATTGGCTTTAATCCAGTTTTCGCTTATATCAGCCCTTCGGGGGCGATTACTACAAACTCGTCTTGGAGAATGACCGAGAAGTTGAAGCTGAAAAGAGGCGGCAATTACTGGTATAGCTTAAGGGCTAGTTATGGCAGTTACTCGATGTTGGCATTTTTTGATTCTAGAGGTGGATTTATTAGCAATGTAGC